>CAIWSO010000283.1 GCA_903915315.1 uncultured Spartobacteria bacterium
CCAGGGCAACAAGCCCAAATGTCTCCTGCACGCCAGGGTGAACGAAGAGATCGGCCGCACGATAGAGGGACGCCAGTTCATAGGGATCTGTACAATACGGCATCCAGTGAACACAATCCGTCTCTTTCTGCAAATCGGTGATGGACGCACGCTGCGTGCCATCTCCCACACAAAGCAGATGATGCCGTCCCGGCGATCGGCGGTGGAGCAGGGAAATGGCCTCGATGAGAGTGCGAACGTTTTTTTCCGGCGCGAGGCGTCCAACATAAAGAAGAAGTCGAACATCGCGCGGAATGGAAAGCTGGTCGCGTGTCGATCCGGCATCCGGGATATCAGGAACAAAGACATCAGCATCGACCCCCAAGTCCACGGAGTGAATTCGCTCCACGCCCCAGGATTGAAGCAGATTGGCTAGCACGGGACTGGGAACGAACGTGCGCTCGAATCGGTTATAAAGCGTGACGACATACTTCCGGCAGATCTCATCGGTCATTGCCACAGCGAGTGGTCCGAAGAATTTACTGATCGTGCGGAAGTAGGCCTCCGGAAAATGGGAGTGGTAAAATCCGACCACGGGAATATCCAGCCCGCGACCCGAAGCCACGGCTTTCCACGCGACTTGATAGGGGTCTCCCGACTCGATGATGTCGGGCATTTCCTTTTCCAAAACCTCCTCGATGAGATGCAGCTTCGTGAGGGCACGGTAGCGGGAGGTGCGCGAAAGCAGAGGCGAGGCGATCGTATAAATCCTCGCTTGAGAATCACCGGTGCAGCCCGTCGTCTCCCCTGGAACAATGACCACATGCTCGCAGTCGGGCCTGAATTTGCGGAGATAGGCCGTCTTCTGCTCGATATACCGCCTCACCCCTCCACTCACAGGGGAGTAGAATTGGGTGAGGTCGCAGATTTTCAGCGCAGGCGGACCGGACTGATGTGAGGAGCGTGGCAAAAAGGGAGATTATTCCGAATCCGCCAACCAACGCTCTGCATCAATCGCCGAGGCGCAACCTTGACCGGCAGCGGTGATGGCTTGGCGGTAAACGTGGTCCGCGACATCACCAGCAGCAAAGACGCCGGGGACGTTCGTGCGAGTGCCTTCAGTCTGGATCAGATAGCCATTTTCATCCGTGTGGAGGCTATTGCGGAAGGCCGCCGTATTTGGCTCATGCCCGATGGCGACGAAGACGCACTTGAGGGCGAGCTCGCTCGTGGTGCCGTCCTTGAGATTTTTTAAAACAACGCCCGAGACTTCGCCCGCCTCATCAGTGAGGTAGGAGGTGACGGCCGAGTTCCAAACCGGCTTGATTTTCGGATTGGAAAGGGCCCGGTCAGCCATGATTTTCGAGGCACGCAGGGTATCGCGGCGATGGATGAGATAAACCTCGGAAGCAAAGCGCGTGAGGAACGTAGCCTCCTCGCAAGCCGAGTCCCCTCCCCCAACGACGCAGACGGGAACGTTACGGTAGAACGCGCCATCACAGGTCGCGCACGAAGTGAGCCCGTGACCGATGAGATTTTTCTCGTCCTCGATGCCGATGTAACGGGGGGAGGCACCACTGGCAATGATGAGGGCCTTCGTCTCGATCCATGCGCCATCCACTTTCAAACGATGCGGAGTGCCGGGTTCGAAATCCTCGACCACGCCGTATTGAAAACGGGAACCGAATTTCTCCGCCTGCTGCTTCATTCGCATGATGAGGTCTGGTCCATCCACGCCTTCCGGAAAGCCGGGGAAATTTTCGACGGCCGTGGTGGTGGTGAGTTGACCCCCTGGCAACTTCCCCTCAAGAACGAGCGGAGAAAGATTCGCGCGGGCAGTGTAAATGGCGGCAGTGAGACCGGCACATCCCGTGCCGACAATAATGACATTTTCCATAGGCAGGCGGAGTAAACACGAAGGAGGGGGGCTTGCGAAACCAATATTTTCGGTTAAGCGCCGAGGGACAATGTCGCAGGAAAACCCGCGGGCAATCGAACAGGCTTGCCAGAAGGCATTTGAACCAGAGCCAGCGCCTGTCGGCACTTCACCATGAGGGCGCCATCCGAGGGTCGGGTGACCTCAAATTCCACCCAAAAACGCACGCCACTCCACTCCACCACGCGACCTTGAACGAGCAGGACATCGCCGAGGCGGGCCGGACTTTTGTAATCGATTTCCGTACGAGTGACGACCGCATGAATACCCGTGCGCTCGATTTCCTTGAAGTCCATCCCCATTTGAATGGCGAGAAGGGTCCGAGCGGTCTCGATGAAGCGAAGGTAAACGATATTGTGAACGACCCCGCCGGCATCCGTGTCGAAATACATCACCCGAACCTCCGTGGAGATGGTGCAATTTTCAGGCAGGGAATCGGACATGCAGCTACTTTTTCTTTGGCGGTTCGGGCTGCGAGATTCGTGATATCTCGGCGCTCACTTGCGAGCTCGGCATGATCGCCAGGGCCTCCTGATATTTGGCAAGAGCGGGTTTGGATTTGCCCTCTTTTTGGAGAGCCGCCGCCTCATCCCTAAGCTTGGTAAAGCTGGCTACCTTGGTGGTGGTGAGCGTCTGCAGCCCGATCATCAACCCCCGGGTATGCGGGCCGATTTGGCCTGATGGGTAAACGAGGGCGGATAGAGTCGTATTCGCAGCAAGGTAATCCTTGGCCTGCAGCGAAGAGGAAATGGACGGAAGCTTCTCGTAGATCAAAATGACAGCCTTGACCGCCTCAACCGGAACCTTGATCGCCGCAGGAGGAGCACTGGATTTAAACTCCTCAAAGGATTGGGCGAGCTTTTGAGCCACATTACGCGCCCCCGGAGACAAAACCGGAGGTTTTTCGAAATCCTGTGGAGGAGCAAATTGAGCTTCAATGAGAGCGCGACCTTCGTTGAATTGGAGCTCAATGGTCTCTGCCAACTGCACCTGATTGAGAAGTGCGCGAATGACGCTATCGGGATCCGACAGGGCCTTGAGCCTCTTGATGAGTAACGCGACATCATTTGAGCTTAATGCGGGATCGTTGAGTTTGTTTACAATGGCTTTGCTCTCCTCGCGTGCGCGAAGACGCTCGTGCTCCGTCTTCAACGCCTTCAAACGCGAGCCCAACTGCGGATCATTCTTCGCAAATTCGAGCAACTTGGTGTAGTAGATATTGGACTCCAGCTCAAAGACGGCTGGATTTTCGTTCGCATAAAACTCCTGCTTGAGCTTGGCCTCATAGCTCGCCACTTCTTGGCGAACTACCTCCGCTTTGGATTTCCACACTCCTTCAATCTTGATTTGACCCGATTCAAATTTGACCACCTCTTCCTCCAAGGGCTTGATCATTTCATCGATGAATGTTTTTGCGATGGGATAGGCTTTCGAGAGGGCACGGAAATCCGCAACAGCTTTTTTAATCAGATCGCACTCGGCTTGGGTGGAAATGTTATTGGGAACTTCGGGCTGCGGAACCACCTTCACGATCTGCGCCACGGAGATCTGCCTATCGGTTTGGTTGGGGACGCGAAATACGAAATACCCAGCTCCAGGAGTGCCTCGCGCAGAGCGATCCGTATAGGCCGTAAATTTCAATGGAGACGCCTGAGAGGGTGAAGACCAAGGCTGCGGCTTCACCAGAGCGAAACCGGATTTCTCCACCGGCACATGGCCATTGTTTTCTTGCGCTAGAAGCGGGCAACTGGCA
>CAIWSO010000284.1 GCA_903915315.1 uncultured Spartobacteria bacterium
GGCTTGGGTGTGCTTCAAAACCGGCATCGTTTTTTCCAGTGGCGACGCGGCGCGGATCAAGGCTGCTCCGGCGGATTGGTGTAGCATCGCGAGCGCTTCGAGAGAGCTGGAGGGGCGATCGCTGCGTTCTAACGAAAACAATTGCTCGACCCACATGGTCAACGCTACCGGCAAATCTGGGCGCAAACTACCCAGTGGATTGAAGCGATGCCTGAAATGGGAAGCGGTCACCTCAGTGACACTTCCGCCTTTAAATGGTCGCTCCAGCGTGAGCGCTTGGTAAAAAACACACCCCAGCGAGTAGAGGTCCGTGCGCAAATCCAGGGGCTCATTGCCGAGTTGCTCGGGGGACATCGCGTAAATCGATCCCACGACCGCTCCGTTGTGGTCGATCGTCTGGAGCGAGGGTTCCTCTGAAACCCGAGATTGGCCGAAGTCGAGAATCTTCACGCGGTAGCCGCCTTCGGCCAAGGACGCGAGCATGATATTGCCCGCCTTCACATCGCGGTGGACGACATTTTTTTCATGAGCGGCCGCGAGTCCCTGCAGGCACTGCATGGCGAAATCACGGAAGGTCCCCTCGCTCATCGCCTCAACCAAGTCCTCGAGTGTGGGACCCAGCACCAACTCCATCACGAAAAAAAACTCCACCCCCTGCTCGAAAATATCGTAGATCATCACGATATTTGGGTGGTGGAGGTTCGCGATGATACTGGCCTCGCGCAGGGCTGAGTTATCTCCGGCAGGCATCCGCTTGATGGCCACCCAGCGTTCGAGTTTCGTGTCGTAGGCCAAGTTCACGGTGCCCGATCCGCCCGCCCCCAGCAGTCGATCTATGGCATAACGCCCATTCCCAACAAATTCTCTTTCTGGCTCGGCGCTCATTGGTTCCTAGTCATATCATTGTCCCTTTAAAGTTAGACTTTGCAGCGGAAAAGAAGGGGGGACATGGCCGTCTCGGCCGTGTGGAGACTGGTCTACTTTCTTGCACCCTGCCCATCGTAACCAAGGAGCACGCCAAAGCACACAGGCGGTGCCTAATGATCGGAAAGCCGCACTGTTCCCCTCTCCTAAAATCCAAAAGTAAGTTGCTTTTGGTATCACTCGTCCTCCGTAACAGTGAAGCTCACGCTGTCGATCTTGGCGACGGCGAGGGCATTGAGGACATCGACGGTGCGGCTGTATTTGGCCATGCCCTCACTCACGATCGTGACGATGACGGGAGTCTTGGCCGCATCCGCATTTTGCTTCAATCGCAGAAGAGTGCCCTTGAGTTGGGGCAGGTCGTGGCCTATCGATGAATCCGTGGGCACATTGGAATCCATGGGCTCGTCATTGATGCTGATTTCGCCGCTCTCGGTGATGTTGATCATTTGTTCATCCACAAAATCCGTGCCGCCCGAGGTTTCGGCGACGCCGGGAAGTTGGCTATTCAGTTCCTTTTCCACCTTCACCGCGCCAGCCATAACCATGAAAAAGAGCATGATCACAAAGACCACATCGATCATCGGCGCAATCTGGAAGCCTACCGAACCTTCATTGGAATTCATGTCGAGTCGTTTCATGGCGGATTAGTTTTTGCTCGCTGCGGAAAAGGAAATATCGGAGATGCCGGCCTCGGCGGCGGCGTTCATCGCCTGTGAGACATAAACGGCAGGCACATCACGGTCGCCGCGAATGACGCACCGGAATGTCGGATTTTTTCCCTCAAGGATTTTGTGGTCTCCGGCATCTTTCGCTGACTTGATCAAGGGCACAAGCTCACTGGTCTGCGCGAAGACCTTTTCATCATAAACGAAGGCGGCTTTTTTTGTTTCGGGGTTCCAGCGGACATTGAGAATGACTTGGGCGCGCTGGCTGTCTTGCTTTTGGGCGTCTGGGGCCACGGGAAGTTTGATGCTTTTATCGACCTTGAGAACTTGGGCGGAAGTGAGCGTCATAAAAAAAATGAGGAGCACTAAAAGCACATCGATCATGGGTGCGACCTGGAATTCCGGTTCGCTACCGTCGCCACCTCCTCCGCCCCCGCCCATTTAGAATACCTCCTTGCGTGTGATGTGAGTTGCCATGGCCTCGATCAAGCGGGGGTTTCGTCCTCAGTGTCTTCAGCGGCTACGCTATCGTTCGACCAGACTGGCATGGCGGCGTAGAGTTCCTCGTCCCCGATATGGACCCCAGCAAGCGCCTCGTAAGGCATTTTGCGGAAGAGAGTGCTGATGATATCCTGAATATGGTGCATAACGGACATGGTGCGGTTGCGAATGTAGTAAAACGCACCGAACGCGGGGATAGCAATAAAGAGACCCGAGGCCGTGGCCACGAGCACTTCGCCGATCGCACCAGAAAGGCTCGAGGGGTCACCGATACCTGAGGTCGCCAACGATCCGAACGCCTTCATCATGCCTGTCACGGTGCCGACCAACCCAATCATCGGCGTGCAAACACCGATAACCGAGAGGTAGCTGATCCATGTCTGGATCTTGGCGTTTTCCTTTCCCAGTTCGGCAACAATTCCCTCCTCCACATCATGCTTACCGTCGCCAAGCAGGCTGATGCCGGCACGCAGCACATTCGTTAATATCGAGGGGTTGGCTTTGCAGTAATTGTAGGCACTGACGTAGTCGCCTTGGCGAAAGAAATTTTTGACCTGTTCCACATGCTGGGCAGGTGCGGCTTTCTTTAATGTGGTCCGCATCGTGCAGTCGCCGATAAGATAGAATGTAAAAATCGAGCATGCGGCAATCGGATACATCACCCATCCGCCTTCGATGAATAAATCCAAAAGCGTTTTGTTATGTACGGCCGGGGCTCCTGCTTCCGCTGGAGCGGAGGCGAAAAGCGCGGCAGTCGATAGGAGCATCGTGACAGTGATCGTTGCGAGCAGGATATGGTGTTTGGTTTTCATGGGTTGATCATTGTGGAGTGGGTAGCTTATCGAGTTCGGTTTTGGCAATCGTTGCCTCAGCCGAATTGGGAAATAGTTGAATGAGTTCGTTGTATTTACTGATAGCGCTCGAGGAGTCCCCCAACCCGGCCATCGCCCGCGCGCTACCAAGATGGGCAGTCGGCAGAAGCAACTTCTGGTCTGCGAAAAAAATCGGCACGCGCAAGTAGTCCATAATAGCGTCCTCCCACTGGCCTAGGGCCAAGTGGCATTGACCTTTGTTGAGCCAAGCGTTCGCTAGCGTCACGCGGTCTTTAGCCGTCGCGATCGCGACGGTAAAAATCGGCAGTGACTTCTGATACTCGCCCTTACGCACAGCGCTGCTCGCTTCGTAAACCATCGCCAAGAATCGCACCTCCTGGTCAGGAGATTTTTTGAGCTCCGCAATAAGCTCGCTGGCTTCGGCATCCTTTCCGAGAGAAACAAGCGCCATCATTTTCAACTGGGCGACCTCCTGCCACCAATTTCCCTGCACATCACGGAAGGGTAGCAGATTTTCCATCACAGGATTCAGCTTACTGATCACATCCGCGTCATTTCCTTTGAGCATCAAATCGCGCGCAATATTGATCTCCGGTGGTTCGGGAAAGTTAATGCGAGTGATGCTAGCCACGGGATAGCCCCTCTCCCCCTTGGCTACTCCAGATAGGATGAGGGGAACCTTCACATTTGATCCGTCGCGCTTGATCTCGGTCACAGAAACAATCTGACCATCCTTCAACTCAATGGTGATCGGCGGCGGCGGCGGGGTTTCTGCATAAACCGCAGAAGCTAGTAAAATCTGGGCTGCAGCCAGAGTAAAACGGAACATTGCATTCATTGTGGTGTCACACCTTTCAACTCTGTAAGACGTTTGCGCCCCATTGCCGTTTCCGGAAACGCAGCGATTTTTTCGTTACGCAGCATTTCTTGATAGGTGCGAATAGCGTCCTCTTTTTTTCCGAGTTTTTCAAAGCAGTCACCGCTTTTCAGATAAGATTTCGCGACCCACGGGAGATATTTTTGGTAGCCAACAAAAACCCGTTGGAAGTAGGCATTCGCCTCTGGAAACTTACCAAGTTTGAACTCGACTTCGCCAAGGTAATATACGGCCATGGCCGTAGCATCCCCCCGCCACTCGCGCACGGAGGCGACCTGCTCAAAGACTTTCTTTGCCTCAACGAGTTTGCCCAGAGCCAGTAAAGATTGAGCCTGCCCGAGCGTCACTTCCTTCAATTTGCGCGTGGCCCCGATCACTTCGATGGCATCAGTGAATGTCTTGAGCGCTGCTTCATTTTCCCCCTTTGCAAGAGCGATTTGGCCGATGCCGTTATAGGCAAAATCAATCACATCGCTCTTCGGAAAATCCGTCTTCAGCTTTTGGAAAAGCACATTGGCTTTGGCTGAGTCGCCCTTCTCCAGCATGAGATCTCCCGTTAAAGCGAGCAGCATCGGGCTGAGATCGTCTGGTTTGAAATCCTCCGCAATTTCCGCAAGGAACTTGTCGTGCGCCGCCGTCTTCTTTTGCAAAAGCGCTACCTCGGATTTCAGGAAAAGCGCGCGCGCCTTTGCTGTCTGAGACTTGGTAACAGCGGCACCAAGCAGAGCATCGATCTCGATATTGGGGTCGGGTTGCGGCTCTGGCGTGGGAGTCGGTGTGGGAACAGGCGTTGACTTCGCCACAGCGGGATCTCCTGAATCCGAAGATGTGGCAGGCGAAGGCTCTGGCGCGAGGGCAACTGGCACGGGTTTTTTCTTCTTGGCGCAAAGTTGGGCGAGTTGTTGGAGGAGTTGCTCGACCGCCTCACGCTTCCGATCGTCGATGTATTTTTTTGCCGTTTCCGCGATGAATTTTTTCGCCTCGTCCACCTTGCCATCACGCGCCTTGGCTTTGCCAATCCAGTACATCGCCATAGGCACAATCGGGTGCTCGGGGCGGCTATTCACAAACTCCTCGAACATCGCGCTCATCCCCGCCCAATCGCCCTTTTTCTGCAGACTCTTCTGAGCCTCGAAAAGCGAGTGGTTAATGACTTCGTCGGTCGAGGCGATTTTCCATGAGCGGATGTGGCTCGCAATGGCGGCGTCGATATCGTCCTTAGCCAACTCCGAATCGCCTTGGAGGGCCAAAACCTCGCCGAGCTGGATATCACTTTTGAATTCGGTTTCCCAATCCTTACAGCGCTTGATCACATCGTCATACTGGTTGGCCGCGTAGTAACAAAGCGCAAGGCGGTATTTCGCATCCGGCACATATTCGCCCTTGGGGTATAGCTGGATGTATTTTTCCAACGCAGGGATGGATGCCTCGTATTTACCACTGAAGACCAAACCCACAGCAGCACGGTAGTCGACTTCTTGGACATGCGTTCCTTGCGGAAATTCTTTTTTGTAATCCTCGTAGCCCACGAGTGCCTCATCGTATTTACCGAGTCCAAACTTGGTGTTGGAAAGCAGGAAAATGATCTCTTCCCTAAATGTACTGGCAGGCCGCTCTTTCAAATTCCGCCCGAAGTGGGACTCCACGAATTCCAAATCCCCCGTTTGCAGCGCCGTGGCACCGAGCAGATAGATCACGGTGTCTGCGTTGGCGCTCTGCGGGTATTTTTGCAAGAATTGATCTCCCAATTTGCGGGACTTTGCGGGTTGGTTTAACTCCGCGTAACTCAGAATCAAACCGAACATCGCCGACTCGGACTCGGGAGCGTCGGGATAACGGTCGAGTACATCTTTGTAGGCAACGATCGACGCCCACTTTTGCCCTACATCGTAATAGGCTCGCCCAATTCGCAAGTTCACGCTCGCCGCAAGGTCGGGGAGCTTTTTGGACTCTTCCTCCAACCGTTGCGCCTCGGCGATGTCATCCTTGAGGGTTTGTATGAGAGAGATCTGACTGCTGGCGTTGGCCGATCCTCCCGCCATTGCCGACTTCGTTCGGTCGAGTCGCTTTTGCAATTTCGTAATGCGGTCCGTCTGGAACTTGATGATTTCATCACGCGAACGCACCAACTGGTAAACGGCCAAGGCCTCCAAGGGTCTGCCGCTCTGGAGATGATCGTCTCCCATTTCGATAGCCATCGCATTCAGCTTGCCGAGATCATCGATCAAATCGGACTTCCCGAGCAACCGATTAAAGACAGCCTTTCTTTTTTCGTCCTCATTTTTCTCGCCATACAATGACATCAGAAACATCGCCGCCTTCACCCCTTGGGCATCGCGAACTTCCGGCGTGATCAGTGTATCCAGATTTTTAATTGCCTCATCTAAACGGCCCGCCTCCTTCAACGAAAACGCACTGTAAAAAAGTGCCCGGTCGCGAAATTTCGGATCGCTCGCGAGCTTTGCGTAATTCTCGACGGCACCAGCGAAGTCCTTATTAAAATGCAGCGCCTGGGCGAGATTGAATGCGACATCCTGCGCATGGTTGCCTTTCGGGAATTTCTCTTGGTACTTTTTGAAATTTTCCACCGCCTTGTCGTATTGCTCCAAGTTGAAATACGCCGCACCCAGCATGAAGAAAATTTCCTCCAACTGCGGAGCCTCCGGGGGAATCTTCGGGGAAAGCTCCTCGAACTTCGCTGCCGCCGTGGCGTAGTCACCCGATTGCAAGGCCTTCACCGCACCGTCCGCGAGCGCGTTCAACGCAGCCTCCTCGGATGGTTGCTGCGCGGACTGAGCCAACGCTTTCGGCGAAGCCAAAGAAAACAGCGCCGCCGCGACAAAAGCCAAAAACCTATATTTTTTGCATTGAATGATCATTCTGGAGGGTGGCGATCGTTTTTTGGGAAGGTTGCCATTCTAGCCAAAATAGATTCTTAAGATAACACGGTTCGCTCTTGATGCGCCCTCAAAAAGTTTTGAGTGGTGTGACGCAGTTCGTGGAAGGTGGCGGGGCATGAGGACGACGGGCAATCAATTATGATTGGGGAACCTCCGGCAACTAAGGGCCGGCACAACAACATCACATTTTCTTCCAAGTCCGTCGTCAGTTTCATTTTCGGAACATTTCTTCCGCCGGCACGTTGAAGATTTCCCAATCGCGAAAGCGGCCTTTTTTCTCGGAAGGCATTTGGTAACCACGCAACCAGACCTGGCCATCCTTCTCGAACAACGAAGTCACGGCAAGGGAGTCATCCTTCACGCTACCCCACGATTTTTCACCTGTGCCTGGAGCGATGAAAACCGGGGCTGTTAATGCCTCAACCTCGTGAGTGGCCGCCACCCCATCTGAGGAGTCGGACGGGATCAAGAAATACTCGAGCTTTTGCTGCCCGTAGAGACGCAGGTCGTATATAGGACAGCGTTTTTTCCACCAAGCGTAGTGAATGCGATTGGTCCACTCTTTCCCGCCCCAAGCAAGTGTGTTGGCGATGACTCCGTTCTGCACCCAATGCTTGGGAGTGCCACGGTTCACATAAGTTAAGCCTCCGCACTGAACCCAGTTCTGGGATAGGATCTGGTCGCCTTCCCGGGCCGACTCAAATCCGAATGGCGCATCATGCCGGATGTCTCCACCCGGTGTGGGATAGTAGACATTAAGCTTGGTTTTTTCGATGTGAAAGTCGCCGATTTCGTCGCCGTCAAAGTCACATTCCACTTCGACTTTGATGACCGGTTGATGCTTGAAGAAAATGTAGCGCTCGCGCATTGGGATGCCACGGCCAATGGCTGGGCCGCTCTGCGCTTGCCCAAATATACCCGTGCGTTCCAGCACGCTACACACGTCACCGTCGTAGAACTTGCAGGTCGACGAGCGATTGTTCACCCAAAGGTTGCCGATCACCGCTCGGATTTCACCGCCGAGGTAATCGCCGCTGGTTACGAGCTGCCGGCCCTTAGCGGTGGTGAGCGTCTCCATCAAACCTTCCTTCGAGAGCTTCACGCTGTAGAACTTCGTATTCAGTTGTTCCGGCAGGGGAACTTCTTTTGACTCACCACCGGAACCCTTGGCGAGCGGGAAGCTCCGATAACCACTTGCAGGCAGATCAACAAAACCCACAAATTTCTCACCCACCTTCTGCAACTTTGCCCCGCCGCCGGGGACTTCATCGGCGCCGACTTCCAGCAAAGCGGTGCGAGGCCGGGGCAATCCATTAAAAATGGCGATAGAGTTGGGGTCCGGTTGCACCAGGGAAGCCGCGACTTCGCCCATCAGCTTGCGGTCTTCCGCCACGACATTTTTGAACTGGTCGATGGCTTTACGGCGCAGATCGGTAACCTCA
>CAIWSO010000285.1 GCA_903915315.1 uncultured Spartobacteria bacterium
GAGGGGTGTAGTTTTTTGTTTCCAACCCCGAGCGACAGGCGGTCATCTTGTAGATTCGGCCGTCGATCTTGATCTCGGCCTCCAATTCCCCCTCGGGTAAATTCTGGAGACGCTCCAGAGCCATCCCGCCGGCTTGCAGGTAGCCGACCTTGTCATCCAGCAAGCCGAAGCGAATCTTGCTGGGATTTTTGATATCCCACTGGAAACCATAATATCCCGACTCGATGCAAAGCCGGGAGAGATCGGCCGAACCGGGGTCGTGCGTCCAGGTGCCGGACCAGTAGCCGTAGGTGTAATCAAGCGGCGAGGGCGCGGGTTGGGCGGAAGCAATGAGTGAAGAGGCGAGGAGTGCGGTGAGTAACAATTGGTGTCGTTTCATTTAAAATTGGGTGAGTTATCTATCGATGGGCACGATGGGGCGAGACGATTTCAGCGGTATTCTGATAATGCAGATTTAGCCAGCCCGCGAGTTATGATGGTTTTCATGCTATTTATCACTTTTCTTGGGCCACACTTTCATCGCTTTCTCTCCGGTCAAGGCAAACGGTCCAGGAGAGGGGTGATTTTTCGGCCATTTATTGCCGAAGTAGTCGGTATCGAGAATGTAGGGTTTGCCATCTGGAGTTTCAAAAGAAGCGCCTGGAAGTTGGGCTTGGCCGAGCAAATCCGACGACACAAGATGGCGCTTAACCTTCTCTTCCCATGTGGAATCCACATTCATCTCCAACCACCAGCCGTCAGCTTTTTCGACGAGCTTGATTTTTGGATCGAAGGCTTCCGCGACGATGGGATCTTTGTCTTGTTCCGAGGCTTTGGCCCCAGCCAGGAAGACATTGCCGGCCGCTGTGATCTTGAACTTGTGTTCATCGTAGCGGGACAGCGACTTGGCATTGATGAAAAGGTTGTTGAAAAAGCGGTCATCGTTTTGATCCACGGTGACGCCGACACCGCCCCACTTATCCATCAGAGCCACACGGGCCTCAGGCGTCATGATCAGGAAGTCGGCTCGAAAGCCTTCCCATGCTTCGCCGCCACAATTGATCCGAAGATCGAACGGTTGGGCCACATCCCGGGGGCCGGCCACTTCAATTCCCGCAATACAGGGTTCGCCGAAATCGCGAGTGAACCCGACCTTCAGCACGCCGTCCTGGACACAAACGCCTTCGGTGACCACATCGAACGCCACATTTTTACCCGCTTTTGCCACGAGATCCAATTTCTCCACCACGGGTGCCCCTTGGATATTCACGCCGAAACGGCGTGAGCCGACCGTTTCGAAGAATGGCTCATTGAATTTAAGCGTCACGGTGTAGTTTCCGTTGGGGACATCGAGAATATATCCTTCGCAGCCGTATCGAACACTCTGATAGACGACATCCTGTTCGGTCTTGTCAACGGGATCGGAAAAGCGAGCGGCCCCACCGCCCATGGCCCCAAATTTTTCATTGAGATGCTTTGGAAATTTTATTTCCGTGGAGTGGGGAATAAAGATTGGTGTCTGCCGCTTTGTGAGTTCCGACCAGATGGACATCGCTCCGCTGATCAGGTTGTGCACATACGCCCCGCCGCCGCTCGCATCCAAGACGCCTCCTGCGGACAGCAATATATTGTTGTCGATGAGCATCGGGCCATGGTTCATCTCGACCATCAGATCGTTGCTGTTGCCATGCAGGAGGTTGCCGGTCAACCGTGCGCCTTGGCCCATCCAGTCGATCCAGATGCCGCCCCAGTGCGCACAGCGGTAAACATGATTTTTACTGATGAGGACATCCACCGCTCCATGCAACTTGATGCCAGCCGTTTCACACCCGCCGTATTCGTGGTGCTGCCGAATATCGTGGATTTCATTCCCGCTGATTGTTGAGAAACTGCATCCCAGACTGCCAATAATCCCGCCTTGTCCACAATTATAGATGTGGTTATTCCGCACGACATGGCTCCCGATATTCTTGCGGTCCCAACCGCGTTCCAAGCCAACGCGAATCGACCGATTGTAGTTCATCGTGTTGTCGAACTCGTCACCGTGTTTCCCCAGCGTCACCCCGCTGCAGGTGGAGTAACGAATCGTATTGTCTTCGATCAACCAGCCTTTCGACCAATTGGTGCCGATCGCCCCGATCTGCTCTGCTGTAGGCGGGGCCCAAGGGGTCGCTGCCTGCTCCAGAGTGAACCCCTTCACCGTGATGTAGTTCATGCCTGTCTCTTCAGGATAGAAAATGCTTTGCCGCACATTGATTTCGACCATTTCTTTGTTCGGGTCCACACCCTTGAATTGCGCCCAGATGGTGGTGGATTCTTGATCCACCTCGGCAAACCAATAAGCTGTCTGGGCATCGTCCTGCAGCTTCTGTGGACGCGCCTTGAACACCAACGTGATTTTATTTTTTCCGCTAAGCCCTTCGCTTAAGTTAGCTTGAAATGGCTGGAAACTGGTCCATTCCGCAGTGAAGCCGACATCGATCGTGCCCAGTAATTCTCCGCCTGCGTCACCTTTCCGAATTTCCACAAGGCCTCCATCGACTGGCGAAGCTGCGTGAATCGTCAAGTTTTTGGCATCTACGCCGAAATCCATCTCAAAGGATAACACGGAGCCGTCTTTCAGCTTGCCGACACTGGTTGAGCCATCAGGGAGGTTCGTCGTTTGCAACGGATCGCTGGCGGTTTCATACTTGGACGCAAGCAAGGGTTGGCCATCCTTTCCGTTCCCAACCAATTGCCGTAGATTCATGAGATCAGGTCTCGAGTTTTCAGCGGCTTCTCCCGTTGCCGACTTTAGTATTTGGTTCTTGCGTGAGGCTTCTTTAAGCCAGTGACCATTGAGGTAGACCGCTCCCGTATGATAAGGACGCTTGGCCTCATACCAGTCCCCGCGCACCAGATCATTGTAAGGATTGAATTTCCCGAAGAAGCTATTCGGCAGGGTGACTTTCCACACATCGTTCTCCACCGGAGCC
>CAIWSO010000286.1 GCA_903915315.1 uncultured Spartobacteria bacterium
TCCGCAAGCATCGGTTCCCAAGTTCGCGAAATCAAATCCCACACGCATCTCCCTATCGCCGTCGGATTCGGCATTTCCACCCCCGAACAAGCAGCGGAAGTCGCCAAGGAAAGCGACGCCGTCGTCGTCGGTAGTGCCATCGTCCGCCGCATCGGCGAATTTGGAACCCACCCGAATCTCAACGCCGAAATCGCCACTTTCGTCGCTCCCATCGCCCAAGCGATCAAGCACGGATAGAGATTCCTGCCGTCATGCCCCTTTCGTCGAGGGGGGATCGAATCCAAAAAACACGCTTTTTCTTTTATTTGGCATTATTGCCAAGTATTATTGCATTCATGAATCCACATAAACAGACACGATCGGATGTTCGTTCTGGGATAATCAAAGCCTTGGCACATCCTTCACGGGTTCGAATTGCTGAGGCCTTGTGCGATGGGGAGCGCTGCGTGCAAGACCTCACAACCTTGGTCGGATCGGACATGTCTACCGTATCCAAACATCTCTCCATAATGAAAAAATCCGGCTGGCTTGAAGTAGAGAAGCGAGGCCTCAACCAATTTTATCGCCTGCGCTGCCCTTGCCTTCTGGAGTTTTTTCGCTGCGTCGATTTGATTGATCTCATGGCTATGAAAAGCAAGCCCACTGCTCCCTGTTGCTGAGATAAGCATTTGGCTATTTAAGAAATTAATAAGCAACAAAAGTTAATCTGACCCTCTCGATTTTTTACTCCTTAGATTCAAACTAAACCCAAGCCCATGCCGACCTACGTCTACGAAACCATCACTGAAAGCGAAACACCAGAGTGCTTTGAGATCAAACAATCCATCCACGATGCCGCCCTCACCCACCACCCCGAAACTGGCAAGCCTGTTCGCAGGGTGATCGTCGCAGGGAATCTACTCACCAAGTCGGGATTATCCTCTCCGTCATCCAGCGGGAGCTGCGGATGCGGCACAACTGGCTGCTGCTAGATCTCACTCATGAAATCCAAAACTGCTCCCAGCGAAGGGAAACACCTCGATTTTTTTGAACGCTACCTCACCGTTTGGGTTTTCGCTTGCATGGCTGTCGGACTCACTTTGGGCCGCCTTTTCCCCGATCTGACGCGTCGCATCGGAGCTTGGGAATTCGGCACGGATTCCCACGTGAACATCCCGATCGCCATTCTCATTTGGTTGATGATTTATCCCATGATGCTGAAGATCGACTTCGGCGGAATTCGAGGTGTTTTTGCCAAGCCGGGCGGATTGTTCATCACGCTATTTGTGAATTGGATCGTGAAGCCCCTCAGCATGGCCGTACTCGGTTGGCTTTTCATCACGATCCTCTTCGGCAATATACTCGGATGGATCGATGCGGAATCCGCTAAAAACTATGTCGTCGGCTTGATCATTCTCGCAGCTGCTCCTTGCACGGCGATGGTCTTCGTTTGGAGCTACCTTACCGACGGCGACGGTCCCTACACATTGGCCCAGGTTGCCATTAATGACTTGATCATGATTTTTGCTTTTGCGCCGATCGTGATGTTGCTGGCTGGGGTCGCGGGCGTTCAAATTCCCAGCGGAGTTCTTCTCACCTCAGTGGTGGCCTTTATCGTCATTCCCCTCGTAGCAGGCTGGCTGAGCCGAGAGGCCTTGTTGCGAACGCTTGGGCGTGAGTGGTTCGAAATCCGCTTTCTTCCTGTCTTTCGCCCAGTAACCATCCTCGCGCTCCTTTCTACACTCACCCTGATATTTGCATTCCAGGCCGACAACATCATCCGAAATTGGACTGCCGTCCTGTTGCTATCCGTCCCAATCCTGATCCAAGTGTATTTCAACTCTGGACTCACCTACGCGCTCATGAAGCGGTTCCAAA
>CAIWSO010000287.1 GCA_903915315.1 uncultured Spartobacteria bacterium
GCGCGGCCGCGCCACAGATACAAACTTTGCCCATCTGACGCGCGACAAGCGCTGCGTGAGATGAAACGCCGCCCCTAGCTGTGAGGATGCCCTCAGCGGCGATCATGCCGCGCAAATCTTCAGGCGATGTCTCTTCGCGGACGAGGAGGACTTTTTCGCCTTTCTCTGCGGCTTCGACTGCACGGTCAGCATTCAAGTAGATCTTGCCAGAAGCCGCGCCAGGACCTGCTGGAAGACCGCTGGCAATGACCTTGGCTTTTTTGGCCTCGGCCACGTCAAAGACTGGCGCGAGGAGTTGGTCGAACTGATCGGCAGGGTTGAGGAGGATCGCTGTTTTCCAGTCGATGAGCTTCTCTTTGACCATGTCCATCGAGAACTTGAGAGCGGCCATGGCGGTGCGCTTGCCATTGCGGGTCTGAAGCATGAACAGCTTGCCTTCTTGGATTGTGAATTCCACGTCCTGAACGTCCTTGAAATGCTTTTCCAAGATGGCGCGGACTTTCATGAGTTCCGCGAACGACTTTGGCATCGCGGCCTTGAGCTTGCTGACTGGCTCTGGCGTGCGGACACCGGCGACCACGTCTTCGCCTTGGGCGTTGATGAGGAACTCACCGTAGAATTCGTTAACACCATTCGCCGGGTTGCGGGTAAATGCTACGCCGGAACCGGAGGTTTCGCCCGTGTTACCGTAGACCATGGCCTGCACGTTGACGGCTGTGCCCCATGCAGCGGGGATGTTATATTTGCGGCGATACACGATCGCGCGGTCGTTCATCCATGAGCCGAAAACAGCTCCTGCGGCTCCACGAAGTTGATCCCATGGATCGCTCGGGAAGGATTTTCCCGTGCGGGTTTTGACGAGTTTCTTGAAGTTCTTAACGAGCTCCTGCTGATCTTCCGCGGTGAGGTCGCTGTCGACGATATCCTTGTGATATTTGGCGTGCTTGTAATCATGGATGGCGGACTCAAAGGGATCGTGGTCCTCGCCCTCGCGCTTTTGAACGCCGAGCACGACGTCACCATACATCTGGACAAAGCGGCGGTAGCAATCCCATGCAAAGCGTTCGTTTTTTGTGGCCTTGGCCAGCGAGACAACGGTTTCGTCGTTGAGACCGAGGTTCAGAATCGTATCCATCATACCAGGCATCGAATCGCGGGCGCCGGATCGCACGGCAACGAGGAGCGGGAGGCCCTTGGCATCACCGAATTTCGTTCCCATGATTTTTTCCATATTGCGAACACCGGCTTCCATTTGGGCCTGGAGCTCCTTCGGATACGTGCGCTTGTTGTCGTAAAAATATCCGCAGACTTCTGTGGAGATCGTGAATCCGGGAGGCACTGGAAGGCCGATGCGGGTCATTTCTGCAAGATTCGCTCCCTTGCCGCCAAGGAGGGCCTTCATTTTTCCGTCGCCGTCAGCTTTTCCGGCTCCAAAAGTATAAACGTATTTGCCCTTTTTTGGGGCTGCGGTGGTAGTGGACTTGGTGGTTTTTGCCATAAATTGAGTGCAGAGGAATATCAAACAAGAACGCCATGTCAACGCAGAGCTGCAAAGACAGCAGCGTGTCCTGATTTCAAATCTCCGCCGAAAGCGGACAAGAGATATCGATCCGCCCAATAAAAACGCCGGATAAACCCTAAAGGGATTTATCCGGCGGTCTTTTAAGATGGTTTATTAAGCTCGAGCTGGAATGCCGCTCCAAGCGTTTTTCCAGTCGCGGAGGGATCGGTTAAATCTACCTGCGGCCTGCTTCACGTTGCGGCGGAGTTCCGCCATTTCGCGGCGTGATATCTCGGTCTGTCCGGCTGCGGCAGCACGGTACTCGATAAGAAGCTCTTCCCAACGCAGCATGGCCTCGTTCATTTGTGCGCGGGCGCTATCGACCATCGCTTTGATGGAGTCGGAGAATGCAGATGGGTGAGCTGAGACCCGGGCCTCCAACTGGAGTTCCTGCTCGACGATTTGCGCCTTGATGATTTTTTCCTCTGGAACAGTGCGAAGATTGCGAACGAGGCCGCATTTATTGAGGAGCCAGATCGTCCACTTCGTGACATCAATCTGCCATGGTTTTACGCCATTACGGTAGTCGTGTTGAAACTCGTGGTGAAAATTGTGATACCCCTCACCGAAGGTCAATATGGCCATAAGCACACTGTCCCGGGCGCTGCAATGACTGGAGTAAGGCCGGTCACCAATCCAATGGCATAGGGAATTGATACAGAATGTCATATGGTGAACAAAAACAACGCGAGCAAAGCCGGCGATGAGGAAGGATCCGAGCGCGACGATCGGTCCACCATAGAGCCAACCGATCAACGTAGGGAGTCCAAAGCTCATCAAGACAGCGATTTTCACGTAGTGATTGTGCTGCCACCAAGCGAGGCGATCTTTTTGTAAATCACGCACCCAAGTAAGAGGGGTGTCCGGTGAGCGGCGGAAAAGGAGCCAACCGATGTGGGCATGGAAAAGCCCACGCGAAATATCGTAGGGATCATCATCGTGATCCACAAACTTATGGTGACGGCGATGGTCGGCCGACCATGCGAGCGCAGAACCTTCAAAGGCTGCCGCACCGAAGAGCAGGGTATAGAGCTTCACGATCGGGCTCGCTTGGAAGGTGAGATGGGAAAAGAGGCGATGGTAGCCCAGCGTGATGCTCATCGCGGTCGAAACCGTGAAGTAAAAGAACAGACCGATTTGGAATCCACTCAAGCCATGGTGCCATATATATAGAGGCACCGCTGTGAAGGTGACAATAAAGGTACCAATGAGAAAGAGGGTGTTTGTAACCCGGATTTTACTGAGTAAATTGTTCATTATTAGTTCGTGGGATTAGCCGCATCTCAAAATAGATAGCGGGGTCATCACACTATCACTCAAATGGCGACTCTATGCAAGCATGAGCTGAAATTACCAAAGTGTCCTATGGACATTTCCACAGGCGACATGCTAACTAGATTCCACTTTATGAGTTCTCTTATTCTCTCCATCCAGAAGGCCGCATCCGAGGGCTTTCTCCTTCCCGAATCGGCGGAAAACATCCTTTCTCTGTTGTCCCGGAGTTCCTCGCCGGTTTATCCCGCTGCAGTGGGCGAGTTGGCCGAGGCAGGGAATTGGGTCGAGTTGAATAACCGCTTTTTTCGGACACTGGCTTTTGGTACGGGCGGACTGCGCGGCAAAACGATCGGCGCTGTAGTCACCCAAGCCGAGCACGGGGAACCCCAAGCCTTAGGACGCCCGCAATTTCCCTGCGTGGGAACGAATGCGATGAACCAATACAACATCAGCCGAGCCACGCAAGGGCTCACGCTGTATGTCAAAGAACACTTCGCCAAACAGGGGCGCCCTGGAAAACCGGCGATCTGTCTCTGCCATGATACCCGATTTTTCTCGCGCGAGTTCGCCGAACTGGCCGCCAAAATCATCACCGAACTCGGTTGCGACGCTTATCTTTTCGAGGGTCCGCGATCGACTCCTGAGCTTTCCTTCGCCGTCCGTCACGTCAAAGCCCAAGCCGGCATCAACCTCACGGCCAGCCACAATCCCCCAGAATACAATGGCTACAAGGTGTATTTCGAAGATGGATGCCAAGTCGTCGAGCCGCATGCCTCGGCGATCATCGCAAAAGTGAATGCCGTCGAAAGCGAGGACTACCCAGCCGTTCCCGAAAGTGAACGCGGCCGCGTGATCCCGATGGGTGTGGATATCGATGAGGCCTACATGACGCGTTTGGCCACACTTCCGCTGGACCCCGATTTGATCCGCCGGGAGAATTCGCTCAAGATTGTTTACACCCCGCTGCACGGCGTGGGCGGCGTGATCATCAAGCCGATGCTCCAGCGCCTCGGATTTCAATGCGAGGGCGTGGCCGAACAGGAAGTGCCCGATGGCCGCTTCCCCACCGTCAAGTCTCCCAACCCGGAAAACGCGGAGGCCCTCAGCATGGCCATCGCCCAAGCCAACAGAACCGGGGCGGACCTCGTGATCGCGACCGACCCGGACGACGACCGCATGGGTATCGCCGCTCGCAACGCCAATGGCGACATGCAACTCATCACCGGCAACCAGATCGGTTCCATCCTTGCTTGGTATCGGTCGATGAAATTTTTTGAGAAGGGCATCCTTCACGCCGGCAACCACGCGCGCGGAGTCATTATCAAGACATTCGTGACGACCGATCTACAGAAAGCGATCGCGGAAAAATTTGGTCTCCGGTGTGTAGAGACTCTCACGGGCTTCAAATACATCGGCCAAAAGCTCGGCTTCTACGAGGCCGCGATTCCTGAAGCATTGAGGCAGAACTACACTGATCTTCCCGAGGAGGAGACCCGCCGCCTTCGACTTGAGCATTCCTCGTTTTATGTCTTCGGCGGAGAGGAAAGCTACGGCTACAGTGCTTCGGATTTCGTCCGAGACAAGGATGGCAACACAGCTGCCGTACTCATCGCAGAGGCTGCTGCCTACGCCAAATCACGCGGCACGACGCTCGCTGGATTGCTGGATGAGATCTTCGCCGAGTTTGGCGTTTACCTCGAGCGCGGAGAATCCCTCACCATGGATGGAGCCGAAGGAGCCGCTCAAATCAACAAGCTCGTGGCCTCCTATGCCTCGAACCCCCCAAAGGAAATGGACGGATCCCCGGTCGATGTGATCCGAAACTTTGCCACCGATACGATCCACGACATCGAGGGAGACCTCATTCCGTCGGAGGCCATGATCATGGTGTCCCTCGCGGACGGCCGCCGCGTGGCGATCCGCCCATCCGGAACGGAACCAAAAATCAAATATTATATGTTCGGAGTGCAGCGACCCGCTCATGACACGCCCTCCAGCCCCACCGAAGTGGCCGAGGCTAAAAGCATGGTCACCGCCTCTCTGGAATCTCTTTGGAAATGGCTGGGAGAGGATGCGCAGGCCCGGTTGTAGTTCCATGACTCTGCTTATCGCATCAAAGGACGGCTTGCGGTTTACGCCGCTGGAATTACTATCCGCGCCTTAATGAAAGCATCCCAGGTCAAGTCGCCGAAGGCGGGAGCCTACAAGTTGAGCTGCGGGCATCTTCTGCCCTTCGGCGTGAGCCATGTGCCGACGGGCGTCAATTTCTCGATCTTCAGTGCGCACGCGACCGCCTGTACGCTCGTTCTCTTCAAGTCCAACATCGAAGCCCCTGTGGCCGAAATCCCCTTCCCGCCGGAATACCGCCTCGGGCATGTTTGGGCGATGGTCGTACATGATCTTTCCTTCGAAGATCTGGAATACGGATTCCGCTTCGACGGCCCGATGAGCCCGAGGGATGGTCATTTTTTCGACGCTTCCAAAATCCTCCTCGATCCCTATGCGCGTGAGATTGTCGGCCGCGAAGAGTGGATGGGCAAACCCTCGAACTCCCACAAGCCCATCTTCCGCTCCCGAGTGCCCGGCGCCATCGAGGTGCTGGAGCCCTGCCGCGTCCAGCGAGTCCAGAACAACGACCTCATCATTTACGAAATGCACCTCCGTGGCTTCACGCGCCACGATAGCTCCGGAGTCAAAAACCCAGGAACCTTTGCCGGCCTCGCTGAAAAGGCGGCCTATCTGAAAAATCTCGGTGTGAATTGCGTCGAACTCATGCCGGTTTTTGAATTCGATGAGGCGGAAAACCATCGCACAAATCCGATCACCGGCGACCCGCTCTGCAATTACTGGGGGTATAGCACGGTCGGCTTCTTCGCTCCGAAATCCAGCTACGCCGCCGGGGCCCGCGAAGGCCTCCCCGTGCGGGAAATGAAGGAAATGGTCACCGCCCTCCACAAGTCGGGCATCGAGGTCATGCTGGATGTCGTTTTTAATCACACGGCCGAAGGCGGTGCTGATGGACCCGTCTTCTCCTTCCGCGGCATCGATAACAAAACCTGGTATATTCTCGACGAGAAGGGTGCCTTCGCAAACTACTCGGGCTGCGGAAACACCGTGAACTGCAACTACCCCGCCGTTCGCGAATTCGTTATCAACTGCCTCCGCTACTGGGCGGCGGAATACCATATCGACGGCTTCCGCTTCGATCTTGCCTCCATTCTCGGACGCGACACCAAGGGGGCCCCGCTGGCGAATCCCCCTCTCTTAGAATTTCTCGCGCACGATCCCGTGCTGGCCGACTGCAAACTCGTCGCCGAGGCTTGGGATGCGGGTGGGCTCTATCAAGTCGGCAACTTCCCCGCCTACGGGCGTTGGATGGAATGGAACGGCAAATACCGCGACTGCGCCCGACGCTTCCTCAAAGGCGATCCCGGCATGGTCGGTGAAATGGTGCAACGCATCATGGGCTCGCCCGACCTCTACGCCGCCGCCGGACGCAAACCCACGGCCAGCGTGAACTTCATCACCTGCCACGACGGCTTTACCCTGCGGGATTTATTTTCCTACAACGGCAAACACAACCTCGAAAACGGGGAAACCAACAACGACGGCTCGAACGATAATCTCAGTTGGAATTGCGGCACGGAGGGCCCGACAAATGACGCCGACACTCTCGAGCTTCGCCTCCGACACAGCAAAAATGCCATGGCGCTGCTGATGGTCAGCCAAGGTGTGCCCATGCTCTCCATGGGCGATGAGTGCGGACGCACCCAGCGCGGCAACAACAATGCCTACTGCCACGATGCCGACTGGAATTGGATGAACTGGGAACCCGACGAGGACGGTAAAAAGCTCCTGCACTTCACCAAAGCCATGATCGCCTTCCGCAAGGATAATGCGGTTCTCCGCCAGACCGAATTCCTTAGCGAGCGTGACCAAGTCGGCAGCGGATATCCGGACATCAGTTGGCATGGCGTACTCCCCTGGCATCCCGATTGGACTCCCGGAAGCCGCTCGCTGGCCTTCATGCTTTGCGGGCGCCACAGTCAGGCGATCGGCGGGAACCATCAATTCATCTATGTCGTTTGCAATATGTATTACCAACCACTGACTTTTGGTCTTCCGGTGCTTCCGAAGACCATGCAATGGCACCGCTTTGCGGATACTGGGCTTCCCGAACCAATGGACGTTTGTCCAATCGGCAAAGAGGAACACCTCCCGAATCAAAAGAGCTATTCGGCGCGCGAGTGGTCCATCGCCATCCTTGTTGGAAAATAACTTTCCATGATCGAAGCCGTTACCACCGGACCGCACATCGCCCACTGGGAATCCCATTTTTTGTTTCCGCCATCCATCCCGCTCCCCACTCATCGCGTTCGTTGTGATTTTTTATTAAAGATTACCCTTGCGCTTTCCGTGCGGCTTGGCTACTTATCTCGCCCCTTATCTTAAAAACCAACAAGCTCATGGCTAAAAAATCTAAACCACCTGCTAAGGCGAAAGCCGCCGCAAAAAAGCCCGCCGCTAAGGCTTCCAAGCCTGTTGCCAAAGCCAAGCCTGTTGCCAAAGCCAAGCCTGTTGCTAAAGCCAAGCCTGTTGCTAAAGCCAAGCCTGTTGCCAAAGCCAAGCCTGTTGCCAAAGCCAAGCCTGTTGCCAAAGCCAAGCCTGTTGCCAAAGCCAAGCCTGTTGCTAAAGCCAAGCCCGTTGCCAAAGCCAAGCCCGTTGCTAAAGCTAAGCCTGTTGCTA
>CAIWSO010000288.1 GCA_903915315.1 uncultured Spartobacteria bacterium
CAAAATGCCCGTATATTGCACCGGCATTTCCCAACCCGCAAACTCTACTATGCGACCGCCAGCGCGGACATGTTCATCGTATAGCGGAGTTCTTTGCATCCAAAAACTATGAGCAAATCCGAGCTGATCGCGAAGACCTTTTTTTCTTTTTTAAATTCGTCTCCGTAAAAAATGGAACTTCCCGTCAACCTTACGCAAACCTCTATCTTGCGGATTCCCTTCTGTGGCTTGAAGCGATGCGCGCAATCATCCTCGGACCCTCTTGCGAAAACTGGCGCTCCGCAGTGATAACAAAAAGCTCCTCATGGATTCCCGTTTTGAGTGGAAGCCTTTGGAGCCCGTATCGTTTCAGCACATCATTCAAAACCGGCTCGAGGACAGGAGCCGCCCCGATTCCCGACGCCGCCAACTCACACATCGCCGCCGTATCGTCAAACTCGGCTCGGATATCAGGAACGATACCATTCTCAGCCCACCAGCGCTCCAGTTCCCTCCGAAGAGCGGATTCCCGCGTCGGAAGCAATACAGGGAATCCGGAAAGCCCGCGCTTCGGATTATAGGTTTTTTTCAGTTCCGCCGTGGCTACGAAATGCACTCCGTATCGCCCAGCCTTGGCGCAAAACAACGCCGCTTTCAGCGAGGGCGGTGCCACCTCGTTCGCAATCACGATGTCGAGCTGGTGGGCGGCCAAGGCGGGAAAAAGCTCACTCGGCAAACCTTCCCTCACCACAATTTTCAAGCTCGGAGCTTCCTCCCAACAACGAACCAAAATATGCGAGGCGAGAAGCTTCGGCACAGCATCGCCGATTCCGAGATAAACCGTCTCTGCCCCACCCGCTCCGCCGCGCTGAACGACCTCCACCATTTCATCGCCAAATGCAAAAATGCGCTCGGCGTAACGTTTCACGACTCGACCAGCATCACTCAGAATCAGACTTTTTCCCTCCCGACGAAAAAGCTCCACTTCCAAAAAGCCCTCCAACTCCCTGACCTGAGCACTGAGCGTCGGCGCCGAAACATGCAACGCTTCGGTTGCGGCCTTGATTCCGCCTTGGGTTGCCACCGCAAGAAAGTATCGCAGGTGATGGTAGTTGAGCTGCAAATTCATAAGTAAAAACCTAACAACTTGTTTATATATTCGTTATTCCAGAACAAGAAAATCTTTCTATATTAGAAGATATGCAAATCACAGCACTCCTCCTATTCGCAGGCACAATGATCCTTTCTCTCTGGGCATCTTTTCGAGTGAAGCGTGTTTATCGCCGCTACGCCGAGGAAGAATCGCTCTCCGGCCTTACGGGGTCCGAGGCCGCGCGGCGCATTCTGGATGAAGAGGGTGTCACAGGTGTGGCGATCGAGTCTCAGCCCGGCGAACTCACAGACCACTACGATCCAATGCATCGCCGCTTGGTCTTGAGTGAAGCCAACTACCATGGCCGCTCGATTTCGGCCCTCGCCGTTTCCGCACATGAGGCCGGTCATGCCATCCAGCATGCGAGAGCCTACATGCCCCTGCACCTTCGCATGGCGGCTGTCGGAGTAACGAATATCGCCAATCAAATCGTGATGTGGCTGCCGCTCATCGGGCTTTTCACGGGCCTCGTATCGACATCCTCGGCAATGTATTTTATGGCCTGCGGGTGGGGCGTCATCATGTTATTCAATTTGGTAACGTTACCTGTGGAGTTTGATGCCTCCCATCGCGCGAAGCTGGCGCTCCGCTCCAGCGGGGTCGTGACATCGTTCACGGAATCCAGCGGCGTGGACCGAGTCTTGAATGCAGCTGCCTTGACCTATGTGGCCGCCTTCATCACCTCGCTGGCCTACTTCATCTGGCATCTCCTACCACTCCTCACGGGGCGGAGGGAGGAATAATGAATCACCGTCCGATCATCCACCGAAGCGACATTGTGAGAAATCCGCATTCTCCCGAGCAGGCCGTTTCCATCGATGAATACATCGAAAACGAAAGTTCCAAAATGTCGGCCGCTGAAATCCGTAAACTGGCAGAATTCACTCCGCAGTTACGGGAAAAGATGAAAACCGACCAGGCTCAACAGCATTTTGACCTGCAACAAAACCCCGAGTGTCTGGTCAGCATCCTTAATTCCCTGCGGGCTCGGAATTGTCGGGATCCGTTGCCGCTCGACCTTGCCGAGGCAGGCGTGGCGGCTTCTTATTTACTGAAAAGTGTGGATATCATTCCTGATTTTATTCCGGAAATCGGACTCACCGATGACGCCCGTTTAGTGGCCAGAGTATTTACAAGAAACCCTAGCCTTCGCAGCGAAGTCGGCCGATCTTAGCACTATGACCGATGTTCCTGTATTTTGGTGGGTCGCATTCAATGCGTTTGTGATTGTGATGCTGTCCCTTGATCTGGGTGTATTTCACCGCAAGGCTCACACTGTTTCAATCAAAGAAGCCCTCCTCTGGTCTGCGGTCTGGATCACGTTGGCCTTGGCTTTCAATACTTGGGTTTATTTTGAGATGGGCTGGCTGAAGGCTACGGAATTCTTCACTGGCTACGTCGTGGAAAAATCCCTGTCCGTGGATAATTTGTTCATCATCGCTGTTCTCTTCACCTTTTTTGGTGTTCCAGCGATCTATCAGCACAAAATCTTGTTCTGGGGAATTTTTGGCGCGCTGGTGATGCGGGCTCTCATGATCGCCGCCGGCGCCGCGCTACTGACGAATTTCGCGTGGATCACTTATGTTTTTGCCGGCATCCTCTTTTTCACTGGGATCAAAATGCTCGTTGGCACGGACGAAGCCATCGATTTTGAAAAAAACATCACCATACGTTTGCTCCGCAAAGTCATGCCCCTCACCAAAGATTTTCATGGCGACAAATTCTTTGTGAAACAAGGCGCCAAATGGGCCGCGACGCCCATGTTTGCCGTGTTGATTTGCGTGGAATTCACCGACCTCATTTTTGCTGTCGATTCGATCCCAGCGATTTTTGCCATTACCCAAGACACCTTCATTGTTTATACCTCCAACGTCTTTGCCATACTGGGATTGCGATCGCTTTACTTCGCCCTTTCAGGAATCCTGCCCTACTTCCATTTTCTCAAATACGGACTTGGCGTCATCCTCTGTTTCGTCGGAGCAAAAATGGCGCTGGCCCATACCACCTGGAAGTTGGACAGCCTCGTCTCTCTCGGAGTCATAACCGGCATCCTTGCCATCACCATCCTTGCATCAATCCTTCACCGAAGACGCGAGTTGAAGCATTGAGACTTTCAGTTCGGTGTCCCTTACTTTAATCCCTACCGTTGCTTTCTTATCCTTCTGCCAGTGATTGTGTTGAAAAATAAGACGCCCCTCACTATTCCAAGGGAAAAATGGCAGCGCATACGGGATTCGAACCCGTGCACCAGCCTTGAGAGGGCTGTGTCCTAACCCCTAGACGAATGCGCCGTGAGAAGGAAGGAATCTAATAGATGACCGCGCCAATGCAAGGTAAAGCAACGCGGCTCTGCGATTTATTTGCACTATAGCGACTCAGGGCCAGATCGGGAGCGGCTTCACGGGCGAGGTGTTGAGCGTGCGGACGCGTTCGTGAATGCCAGGGGCGATTTCGGGCTGCTTGATGTAAGCGGCCGCGATCATTTCCAAGCGGGCATCGAGATTATCAATCATGTTGAGAGCGATGGCCTCGGGGGTTTTGGGTTCCACGGGCGAACCGTATTGAAGTTCGCCATGATGCGCGGCAATGAGGTGAAGCAAGTGCAGGCGGGCATCCTCGGAGGACGGGATGACCTCGCGCCATTCCTCCAACGGCAGCTTGCGCCAGAGGGCGTTCACCAACTCGATTCCGATGCTGATGTGTCCCAGCAACTCCCCACGCAACTCGCGAGGGATTTCAAATCCGGATTCCGGTGGACACACTTCCCATAGCTTCCCGCAATCATGAAACAGCACGCCCGTGAGAAGGAGATCGCGATTGAGATGGGAATAGGCCGCACAAAGAGCCGAGGCCGTTCTCATCATTTGCCCCGTGTGGCGAAGGAGTCCGCCCCGATGTGCGTGGTGGTTTTGCCGAGCCGCAGCAGCACGCTTGAAGCGAGTGCCAAAATCCTCAAGAAAAAGCCGACAGAGGCTCAGGAGTCGTGGGTCGCGGATCTCGCTGACAAACTGAACGACATCCGCGTAATCCTTTTCCACAGCGGCCAACTCGGCCTCTCCGCCCACGAAGAGCGCCTGCGTTTCCTCATTATTGAGCACACGCAACCGCCAGCGTTTCGCGTCCAATCCGAAGGCCCCATTGATCCCAAATTCCCCCTCGATCTCGACACACTCGCCGCGCTGGAGTTCCACACAGGAACGGAAAGCATCCGTATCCGACCAGGCCCGCAAGACCAACACATCGCCGGCATCGCGTAGCTTGAGTTCCCAACACGGCTTTCCATTCGAGGAATCTTTTTTGTTCAACTCATCCACTTGTCCGAGAACGCGTGCGGCGAGCGAAATGCCACGGCATTCCACTCGAAGCTGGGAGATCGTTTTACATCCGGGATCGCTCATCCTGTTCGTTTAAACTCGGAATGGGGGTTTGGACAGAATTAACAAAATGGAGAAATTTATTCCTTTAAATTGCCGCCCTCAGCCGAGCACGTGGAAGGTGTCGGATTTTTGGAGGCTGCGGATGAAGCCGGCGGCGAGGGAGGCGGCGTGGCG
>CAIWSO010000289.1 GCA_903915315.1 uncultured Spartobacteria bacterium
CGATGACACTGCGGCAACTCGGAAACTCGGCTAAAAAATGCGTCAATACGCGGGACCGACCCCTCTGAATCACGCGGGCCCTTGCCTGAATATCGGTGAGGCCATCGAGCCATTTTGAGAACTCCTTGGTTTTGCGAATATCCATTCGCAAGCAGTGTATCCAGAAGGATACATATCGTCAAGGTAAAATTCAGACAATGCCTTGAAAGCAACCCTCCACCGCGCTTCCACCACATCGCCTGCGGCGCAAGCCTCTCGCGGGGACACCAAGACACGGAGAAAACTTCTCGGCCGGAACGCCGACGTCCTCGTCGGCATCAGCACCTCAGAGCGATGACACTGCGGCAACTCGGAAACTCGGCTAAAAAATGCGTCAATACGCGGGACCGACCCCTCTGAGGAAATGATGAACTTTCTGGCTCTGACTTTCTACGACACCCGTTGTCTGATCTCCGCCAGCAAACGACGACCCCGATCCGGATCCCCTCGCTTTTGACGCAATGCAAAGCGGGCTTCCAGTTGTCGCTCCGCGAGGACATGGGTCACAAAATTGTCAAAAAGCCTTTGCACACTGGTGCCCGAAGCCTTGGCCGCGCCGAGCAGGGCTTTGTGCCGCGATTCATCGCAACGATAGGGAATAGTTTTCATCGATTTATTTCTAAATGTTGCAGGGGAGTCACCACTTCGGGCAGGGAAAAATGAAGCTCGCCGTGTTGGAAGTCTCGCACATTGTGCGTCACCAAATGCTCGACCCCACAGGCCACGGCCAGGTCCATCACATGGTCATCCGAGGCATCTGGTAGATTCGGTCTCCATAGGAAATAAACTCTTTGCCATCGGGCTGCGGCACAAAAATCGTCGAACAACATCTCCCGCTCCTCGCGTGATACCGGAACACCCTCCCATACGCTGTCTCGCGAGATCAATTCCTCGTATTCCGAGTAAAGGGAAGCCCCCAGATACGCTTGATCAATCAAAGCCAGGCAACGATCCAAAACAGCAGCGCTCGCTCCATCCTGCGACCTCAGCGCTGAGACGAAAACATTTGTATCCTGCACAATCTCCACTCGTCAAAAATGACATCACTGATGATATCATGCAATGCACTTTTTAGCTTTTTTAAACCAAGCTCAAACGCCACGGCGTTTCCACCACATCGCCTGCGGCGCAAGCCTCTCACGGAGACACCAAGACACGGAGAAAACTTCTCGACCGGATCGCCGACGTCCTCGTCGGCATCAGCACCTCAGAGCAAGACAAGTATGGCAACTCGGAGACTCGGTTAAAAGATGCGTCAATACGCGGGACTGACCCCTCTGACGGAGACTCGGTTAAAAAATGCGTCAATACGCGGGACTGACCCCTCTGACTTTCGAGGCCCCTCTTTTGGTTAAAGAATCAGCGGACGATTTTCGAGCCAGTCGGTCACATGCTTTTTGGTTAATTCGCTGCAAGGCTGGTTTGAGCAAAGTTTGAGTTGTCCGATCACCCATTGACCGCCTTGGCCCATAACGAGAGACAGCGTAGCCCTCTCTGGAGCCAGAACTCTGTATATTAAAATGCTTCCCGATCGCACTCGGTCTCCGTAAAAGCCCACGCAGTTTGATTGCTGCCTCCCTTCCTCGATCAACCCCGCCTCATCCAAGATCGGTTGGATTGTTGGAATTTCGCCCAGGGGCGGTGGAGGAAATGTTTTCGGCAACGGCGGGTTTTTCTC
>CAIWSO010000290.1 GCA_903915315.1 uncultured Spartobacteria bacterium
CATGAACGGGCAAGCGAAGCCGGGTTCGACCGTCCTCGCAGATACCATTTGGGCGGCCCAGTATCGCGGTTCACAGGAAATCCCCGGCATGGGCATCGTCGCCATCCAAGATACGGGCATCGAACCCACCAATATCCATCCACGAAACAAAAAGCCCGTCGGCGAGCGCCTCGCGGATCTGGCCCTAAAAACGCAATACGGCAAGAATGTGGTCGCGAAGGGCCCGAGCTTCGCCTCGGCGAAACGCTCCGGCTCGAAAGTGGTGGTGGGATTCCGAGATATCAACCAAGGCTTGGTGACCTACGACGGCAAGGCGCCATCGTGGTTTGAGGTGTCAGCGGATGGAAAAGAGTTCGTCGCAGCCGAGGCCGCGATCGTTGGCGATACCGTTGAAGTCAGTGCCCAAGCCGTTCCCGAGCCTAAATTCGTTCGCATGGGTTGGCGCGATGTGGCCCTCGCAAACCTCAAAGACAAAAACGGCTGGCCGGTGTTCGCGTTCGCCGCCCAGCCGGTTGAATAGGTTTTCCATATGATGAGAGCAGTCCTAACGCTCGCGGCTTCAGTGTTGTTGTCGCTTTCCGCAATCCACGCCTCCGAAGTCGAGAGCCTCCGCTGCGAATTCCGCACCAACCCGCTCGCCATTGATGCTGCGAAGCCGGGGCTTTCTTGGAAACTCGAAACGGGAAACCTGAAGCCTGAAAGAGGGATTCGGCAGACGGGCTACCAAATTCTCGTGGCGAGTTCTACGGATTTGCTGAAGAAGGATCAGGGCGATCTCTGGGACAGCGGTAAGGTGGCTTCGGACCAAAGCGTCCACATCGATTATCAGGGAAAACCGCTCGCGTCGGGAATGCTTTGCCACTGGAAAGTGCGCGTGTGGGAAGAAAAACTGGAAGGCGGAAACCGGAAACCGGAAAAAGAGCCAGTCACTGCATGGAGCGCCCCCGCTTTTTGGCGGATGGGACTCCTCCAGGCGACGGACTGGCGCGGAAAGTGGATCAGCCACGATGACGAAAACCTGAACATCGCACCGTGGATGAGAAAGTCGTTCGATCTTCCCGCTGCACCGACGCGGGCGTTTGTGACCGTCAACATCGCCGGTTACGCGGAGCTTTACATCAACAGCCAAAAAGTCGGCACCGATGTGCTTACGCCGGCGGTTTCCGACAACACCAAGCAGGTTTTTTACAACACCTACGATGTCACCAAGCTCCTCAAGCCCGGCCGCAACACGATCGGCCTGTGGCTCGGGCGTGGAATGGCGACCAGAACGGAAACTATTAACCAAAAAGTCACCCCGGCCCTGCCTCATGTGCGCGCGCAAATTGAGGCGGAAATCGACGGCAAGCCGTGGGTTTTGGGCACGGATGCGAGTTGGAAAACCTCTCCTAGTTCCTACGAGCGGCGCGGCGGAATGAATCACAGTGACTTCGGCGGCGAGCGCGTGGACCCCTCGCTCCACATCGCGAATTGGAGCGGCTCAGATTTCGACGACAAGGATTGGAAAAATGCCGTGGAGGTCGAGGCACCGAAAGGTGAGGTGGTGGCCCAGCAGGCACCGCTGAACCTGATCGGAAAGGAAATCCCCGCCGTGGCGTTGAACGACCTCGGCGGCGGCCGGTATGAGATCGATTTCGGCACGGCCCTCACCGGTTGGATGCGCCTCAAGATGACGGCGTGGAATTCAGAGGCCTCCGCAACCCAAACCAAGCGCGCGGTGGTTCGGATGACTTTTGCTGACAAGAAGAACTACGGAGTGAAAGTCGGTTTCGGCGGTCAGCCCAACCCGCAGCCGGACGGCAGCTACCAACACTTCAACCAAGTCAGCGAGTTCGTTTCCACCGGGAAGCCGGGCGAGGTTTTCGCACACAAATTCAACTACGCGGGCTTCCGCTATGTGTTGCTGGAGGGTCTGCCCGTGCCTCCGAAAAAAGAGGATGCCGTGGCCATGCTCGTGGAGAGCGACCTCGAGTCCAACGGCTCCTTTGAGTGCTCGAACGAACTCTTTAACCGCATCTCGCGCGTGAACCAATGGA
>CAIWSO010000291.1 GCA_903915315.1 uncultured Spartobacteria bacterium
CGGATTGGGAGGCCAATACCGATTCGCAATCCGGCTTTGAATTCAAAGACGGGATGGCTGTGCCGACCGCCCCGTCGGCCACGATTCGTAGCAAGGTCAAGGCGTTCGACCAAAAGCAATCCGCGCGCTCACTCGTGGTGTCGCAATCTCCCGTGTGGGACAACTGGACGGCCGTCCCGAACATCGCCCCCGCGAGCCTTGGAGACGCTCCGGTTCTGCTGACCAAGGGCCCTGACGACTATTGGATTTTCGGGCTGTATGGGGACAAAAAACCTGCGAAAGATTTCACTCCCAAGGAAGCGAAGCTGGAAGGATTTGATGTGCCTCTCCAAACAACGCAATGGCCGAATCAATTCAATGCCCCCGGTGGCTTGAAAAAATCCCTCGGTGGCTACCATGCCTGGCAGAGTCGCGACATGGTGAATTGGGTTCACCACGGTCCGGTTGCAGAACAGCGTTCGAGATGGATGACGACCGCCGAGTTCGTTGATGGGAAGGCTTACCTTTATTATGATTTTCCCAACGACCAAGACCCTCACTTGTATATCGACGAGGACCTCACGGACGGAAAGCCCGGCAAGGATGTTGGACTGGTCTTCAAAAGTCCCTTCAACGGGTCCGATTGCGCGCTCATTCGGGATTTGGATGGCAAGTTCCACCTGATCTCCGAGAACTGGAGCCCCATCAATGCCTCCAAGCACGCGTGGGATTCACCTCTGGCCAGCCACGCCGTCAGCGCGGATGGTCTTGGCAATTTCAAACTCTTGGAGCCGGCCGTCGATCAGCGCACCAAGCCGACCGGCAAAATGGCCAAACACTACCATCCGCATTGGACCAAAGAGGATCCCAAAAACTTCCCGATAAATGTGGCCGAGTATGAAATCCACGAGCCCGAACAAAACGCCTATGGCGATTGGGCGGCGATTTCGATCGGTGGGCAATATTATCTCTTCGCCGACTTCGAACCAGCGGGCGCTGCAAGTCAGAAGGACATGCAGATCGCACGGTTCACCTCCTCGGATATCAACAAGCCTTTCACCTTTTGCGGAAGCTTCGGTAGCGGCCATCCCGACCCCGATATTTGCTTCGCCGAAGGGCGATTCTACCTGATCAACCAGACGAGCAAGGATTACATCAGCTCTGGACCTTGGGTGGAACGCGTCGAGGCGCGGGTGGGGGTCGATACCGACAAGGACGGCCAAATCAACGAGTGGACGCCGTGGCAAGAAGTCCACGAGAAATACGATTACATTCCCGGATTCGCCAAACAAGTCGCCAAGAAACCAGCTGCACTGGATCTCTCAAAGCTGCCGGCGGGATATGGATTCCAGATCGAGTTGAAAACGACCGACACCACCGAGAACAAGGTCAAGCCGATCTTGGACAAGCTCGCCCTCTCATTTGTGGAGTAAAAAACCTAGCCATGCTTCGCCAAAACAACATGAAACCCGTCATCGTATTTTGCCTCTCCGCGTGGTTGGCTTGCCTTCCCGCCCGCGCTGCGGATCCCTACGACGGCTCGTGGGAATCCCTTCAGAAAATGCCGGTTCCGGCGTGGTTCGATGATGGGAAGATCGGCATCTTCATTCACTGGGGACCCTACAGCGTGCTGGGCTACATAAAGGGCGACCGAGGTTATGCCGAGCAGGTTCCAAAGGCGATCTACTCCGACCCCAAGCATCTCTATCCCTTGCTGAAGCAGCGCTTCGGAGCCGCGCCGCCCGAGTTTGGCTACAAGGATATGGTGAATCATTTCAAGGCCGAGAAGTGGGATCCCGAGGCCTGGGCGACGCTTTTTGAGGAAGTCGGGGCCAAGTATGTGGTGCTCACCGCCGAGCACCACGATGGCTGGGCGAACTGGGATTCCGACCTCACCCCGTGGAATGCGATGGACAAAGGGCCTAAGCGTGACCTCGTGGGCGACCTCGGCGCGGCCGTCCGCAAACGCGGGCTCAAATACGCGCCGTCCACCCATCGCGAGCGCCACCACATGTATTTCAGCTCGAAAAGCTATGTGGCCGATGGCGAGCCGTTTCCCGACATCGCTAAGGAGATCGAGCTCAACCCCGAGGCGGCTTCGCTCTACGGCCCCTTCGATCTGAATAAGGCCTTTGCGGACGACTATGTGGCCCGCTGGAAGGAAATCGAAAAAAAATACCAACCCGATTTTCTCTGGATCGACGACATCCCGCTTTGGACGAGGGACGGGAACAAGGTGCCGCAAGGAATCGCCAAGCCCGAAATCCAATATTTCTACGATCAGCTCCGCCTCATGATCACGGATTTCATGAACGACGGTGCGCGGCGCGGCCAACCCGTCTATCTCAACAACAAGGGTGGCAAACTGAACTGGCCCGAGGGCGTCGGTTGCCGCGAAAAAGACAATCTTCGACTCGCGCAACTCGGTCCGAAGTGGCAAAGCTGCACGACCTTTGGAACCTCTTTCGGTTACTTGGCGGCGGAGGAAGCGGACGACTACCCGCATAAGAAAAAAAACGCTGGCGAGGTGATCCATGAAATGATCGAGGTCGTCAGCCGCAACGGGAATTTCTTGATCAATATTGGCCCGCGTGCGGATGGCACCATTCCCGAGTGGCAGGTCGAGCGCCTCCGCGCCATGGGCGACTGGCTCAAGATCAACGGCGCAGCCATCTACGGCTCGCGCTACTGGCACACAACGAGCCAAAAGAACGGCCACCTGGCCTTCACCACAAATGGCAAAAAACTTTACGCCATCTGTCTGGAAAAGCCCGCACCCTTCACGATCGAGGCCACCAAAGGCTGGACAGCCGCCGATGTGGAATCCGTCCGACTCCTCGGCGCGGAGGGAAAAGTCGAGTGGGCCATTGATGAGAACGGGCTTCGCATCACCCCGCCCGCCGACCTCGGTGCGTCCCAACACGCCTGGGCCTTTGAGATCCTCACCGATAAAGAGCAGCACACCCCGGCAGATCTTGGCGCGGACCTCAAAGAAAAACGCCGGAGTGAAATCCACAGCGAAGATTCCACCGACTACTCCGACGAGAAGAAGAAATGAAGTCGATACGGCATACCCATCTCTCTTTGAAATTGGACTTTGCTTCACTAAAGAAGGGGGCACGGCCGTCCCGGCCGTTTGGAGACTGGTTGAATGACTCGCTGCCATCGGCACCAAAGAACACGCCGACACACACAAGCGGGACGCCTGTGCCCCTCTCCAAAAATCCAAAATCAATCTGCTTTTGGTTCTGTTTGATCTTACCCTCTCTTCTTTCCTTGGGAGCCAGCGCCTTTGCGGTTGCTCCAGCGAACGAGGGTGGGGGACAGAAACGGCCGAACATCATTGTCCTCCTTTGCGACGACCTCGGCTACGGCGATGTGCAATGCCTCAATACCCAGCGCGGCAAAATCCCCACGCCGCACCTCGATGCCTTGGCGAAGTCCGGGATGATTTTCACCGACGCCCATTCCGCCTCGTCGGTCTGCACGCCGACCCGCTACGGACTTATGACCGGGCGCTACCCGTGGCGCACGACATTACAAAAAGGCGTCGTTCAAGGATTCGCTCCTGCTCTGATCTCGGCCGACCGCCCCACAGTGGCCAGTTTCCTGAAGTCCCAAGGCTACCACACAGCCATCCTCGGTAAGTGGCATCTCAACTTCCTCTACACCGATCCCAAGACCGGAGAAAAACTCGATGAACGCAAGGTTCCGCGCGGCCTCGCTCCCGTCGGCTCGAAAATTCCCGACGGACCCACCAGCCGCGGATTCGACTACTTCCATGGGTTTCACCATGCCAGAGACATGGAGTGCGTGATCGAAAACGACGCCGTGGTCGAGCATGACGATCCCATCAACATGCTGCCCCGCCTCACCAAAAAAGCGGTGGCCTACCTCGATGAGCGAGCTAAGGACAAGGGTGCGCCATTTTTTCTCTATCTGCCCTACGGATCACCCCACGCCCCCATCGTTCCTGGCAAGGAATGGCAGGGCAAGAGCGGCATCAATCCCTATGCCGATTTCGTGATGCAAAACGACGACTCGGTCGGACAAATCCTCGCAGCGCTTGGAAAAAACGGCCAGCGCGAGAACACGCTCATCCTTTTCAGCTCCGACAACGGTTGCTCGGCAAAAAATGCCAACGCCAAAGAACTCAACAAGCACGCTCACTTCCCCAGCGCGGGATACCGGGGCTACAAAACGGAACTCTGGGAAGGCGGCCACCGCGTGCCGTTCCTTGCAAGCTGGCCCGCCCGCATCCAGCCGGGGAGCAGCAACGATAGCACCATTTGCTTGAACGACCTCTTCGCCACCTGCGCGGAATTGCTCGGCGTGAAAACGCCTGCCAACAGCTGCGAAGACAGCGTGAGTTTCCTTCCTGCATTCCAGAACAAGCCGATCAGCAGCACCCGCAAGGGAATTGTGCATCACTCGGTGAGCGGATTTTTCTCCTATCGGCTTGGCGATTGGAAACTCCTGCTTGCGCGGGATGGAGGCGCGCAATCGGAGAGAAAAAAATCTTCAAACTCAAAACTCCCCGAAACCCAGCTTTACAACCTCGCCAAGGATCCCGCCGAAAAAGCCAACCTCTACGAGACAAACCCAACGAAAGCCGACGAGCTCCTCGCCGCGCTGAAAAACGACATCCACCGCGGCCGAAGCACAGACGGACCCGAATCCGCCAACGACATCGACCAGATCGTCCTTTGGAAATCCGCTGGGAGAGCCACTTGGAAACTCGATGTGATCAAACCCGGCGACTATCATGTCGACCTCACCTATGCCGGTGAGAACCCTCTCGTTTGGAGCGTGGGATGCCTCGACAGCAACCTCGAGACAGCCAGAATCAAGTCCCCTCGTCTCACGCCAGTCACAAATCTTTCACTAGCCAGCCATACATCCATAAGCCGATGAGTATCATGATGACATCCTTGGTTCTCCTGCTCGCCGCCCTCATGCTACCGGCGCATGCCGCCGAACGGGCATCCACCTTGCGCCCCGCGTTCTCGTGGGACAAGATTCCTGTTTATCAGATGTTTGGCGATGGCACGCGTCTCCTCAACGATGCCGAGCTCAGCAGCATCGCCGCCAGCTCGGATTTTGTCTGCATTGAGAAGAGCCACGGCTTTAAGGAACTGGGTTGCGCGAAGCTCGCGGCGGCGCGGGAGATTGCACGCTTCAAGGAGACCGATCCCAAGACAACCTGCCTGCTTTATTTCAACTCGGCCTATGCCTATCCGTTCACGACCGACTCCCGTGTTTTCGGCAGGAATGTCATTGGGGAGCCCTTCCGGTCCTTTCTGCTTCTTGATCCGCAAACCGGCGAGCTCCTGCGCCGCGACCGCGTTCCGATGTTTGATGTTCTGAAACCCGAATTCCGCAACTGGTGGGCGGAAACCGTCGGTAAAGGCGTCCGCGAATCCGGAGCCGACGGGCTGTTCGTTGACCAGATGCATGGATTTGCCTACCACCGCCCGCGGCAGAGATCGGAAGTGGACGCCGCCCAAGCCGAAATGATGCGCATGGCGAAGACGGCCATCGGCCCAGAGAAAATCCTGCTGCTCAACAACGGCGCGCACATCCCCGCATTGTTTGAAATCGGAGATGCCTTCATGTTTGAACATTTCAAGGCCGACCAACTCACCAAGGAAGCCATCGTCGCGGATTGGGATCTTATGAAAAAGATCTCCGCCGCCGGTAAGATCGCTGTTTGGCGCATCGGCGTGAATAAGGAACCCGAGGGGGCAAAGTGTGTCAGCGCGGCCGAATTCGAAAAGTTCGCGCGCGAGCGGCTTCCCTATCACCTTGCGGTCTTCCTCATAGGTGCCCAGCCTTACTCGTATTTCCAATACGGCTGGGGCTGGACCCTCCAAAGCGGAAGCCTTGTGGAGTATCCTGAATTTTCCAAACCTCTGGGAGCGCCGAAAGGAGAAGCGACCCGCCCCGATCCCGCTGCCTGGACCTTCACCCGCGAGTTCGAACGAGCGAGTGTTCGCGTGGATCTCGAGACCGGTCAGTCTGAGATCATCTGGCATTGATAAAAAAATAACCGCACAACCATGAAAAC
>CAIWSO010000292.1 GCA_903915315.1 uncultured Spartobacteria bacterium
CAGATCCCACCTTCCACGGCGATGGAGAAGCCCGACTTGGCTGGTACGTCGAAGAAAGTCCCGGTCGTGTAGCCAACATTGGCTTCGCTATTGTCGAGTTGAACGGTGCAGTCGCCAGACACGATCTCCATGCGCTCGGCTTTATCCGTCCCAAAGTGGTAATGACCAGGATAAATGAGCCCGAGCGTCTTTTTGGCTCCGTCAGCGAAGACGATGCTGTGGCTAACCACTTTCCCATCAAAATAAACATTGGCCTTCGTTATGGCGGTGACGTTGGAAAACTCAGATGGGATAGCGCTCATGGTGTTCGTAGATTGAATAACACAAGCCCCCCTCCGCAAGCCTTCGTTGCGAAGATGAAGAAAAAGGGCCGGAGCGAGATTTAGCTATCCGCTGACGGAATCCTGCTGAGGTTCGTTTTTGGCAAGATAGGCGCGGAGGTGACTATGATCCGGATAGAGAAGCTCGGGGTCTTTTAACAAAAGATCTTGGGCGGCTCGGCGGGCCTCGGTCATGATTTCGGCATCACGCAAGAGGTCACCCAAACCCAGCGCCGGCATGCCAGTCTGCTCTGTGCCGAGGATATCGCCGGGCCCGCGAAGCAGAAGATCCGCCTCCGCGATATCGAAGCCATTCGAGGTTTTTTCGAGTACCTGAAGTTTTTCGAGATTCACATCCGGGGCACCTGAATGCAGGAGAATGCAATAGGATTTCGCGGCTCCACGGCCGATACGGCCTCGGAGTTGGTGCATCTGGGATAGACCAAAGCGCGCCGCATCTTCGATGAGCATGATGGTGGCATTAGGCACATCCACCCCAACCTCAATCACCGTCGTCGCCACAAGAACGGAAATCTGACCCCTCCGAAAATCGCGCATCACCGCATCCTTCGACTCCGCATCCAGCCGACCATGAACAAGGCCGACGGTCGCCGGCGCAAGAAGCTCACGCCATTTCTCGTATTCCGCCGAAGCGGCTTTCGCGACGAGTTTTTCAGATTCTTCAATGAGCGGATAAACAATGTAGGCCTGTCGTCCGGCGGCGGTCTCGGTGCGGATAAAGGCGATAATGTCGGGCAACTTCGAGGTATCGCGAAGCGCCGTGAGGATCTTGCCGCGCCCGGCTGGAGGGGCTTTCAAAATCGAGACATCCAAATCCCCGTAGAGCGTCTGCGTAATGGTGCGAGGAATCGGCGTGGCAGTCATCACCAGCACATCGGGAGCATCGGCCCGAGCGATGAGACGGGAGCGCTGAAGGACGCCGAATTTGTGTTGTTCGTCGATGACAACGAGCCCGAGATTTTCGAATGTGGTCTTCTCAAAAAGCACGGCATGCGTGCCGACAACGAGAGGCGGGCCCTGGGGAGCGCTTTCGGAAAAGAGCCCTGGCAAAGTCCCGTCGGCATCCGGCGTCCCTTCCTGACGAGCGGCCGTGCGAAGGGTGACGGGGATCCCGAGCGGATCAAGAATGCGGCGAAAATTGAGATAGTGTTGCTCAGCGAGAATCTGCGTGGGAGCCATGAGTACGGCTTGGTGTCCGGACTCGTGGGCTTGGATCATCGCCCGGAGGGCAACAAGCGTTTTGCCAGACCCGACATCGCCTTGCAAAAGCCGGTTCATGCGATGCGGAGAAGCCATATCCGCCGAGATTTCGGCCATCACTTCTTGTTGGGACGGGGTGAGATCGAACGGAAGGGCGTCTTCGACTTTTTTCCAGAGGAGACCATTCCCCGGACGCGCGAGGCCACCCGAGTTTTTAACCCTGCGGCGGCGATAAGCCAACTGAAGCTGAACCCCAAAAAAGACATCTCGCACGAGTTGAACCCTCGCGACCTCCGCTTCCTCCAGACTTTGGGGAAAGTGGATCGAGCGCCAGATATCGAGCGGGAGAGGGTTAGTATCGGAGGGATCTGGCCACAGACGGGGAATGGCAGCGAGATCGGTCACATCCAAGGCGCGGTGGATATATTCCCTCAAGACCTTCACTGGAACGCCATCCCCGGCGGGGTGAACGGGCGTGATGCGGTCGAAGTGGATCGAGGCTTCGGCATCATCCTCGATCACCTCGAACTCGGGATGCTCCATGACGATCTGGCGGGAACGTAGGCGGGGTTTCCCAAAAACGACTAAGCGGTTCTCGGTGGCGATCATTTTTTGGACCCACGGCATGTTATACCATCGACAAACGAGCGGGGAACTGAGGACGCCAGCCTCTTCATCCTCCAAGGTGATCTCAAAAATCCGACGGGGACCGAAGCGGCGGTAACTGGTCTTTTTGACAACACCGAAAAGGCAAACAGAAGATTCCGAAGCGTAATCCGGAAAGCGGTCGAATTTCCGGCGATCCTCGTAACGGCGAGGATAATGACGAACAAGATCCTCCAAAGTCAGCAAACCCAGGCGCTGAAGGGCAGTCCAACGCTGACGCGTCACCCAATCCAATGTATCTAATGTCGTGTCCGGCGGGAGGAGACTCATTCCGAACTCCGGATTTCCATGATCTGAATTTGGGGTTCCGAGCGGCCCTGCCAGTGATTCCACTCCAGCGTGTAAGCGATATCCCAAGGCGGGCGAGGCATGGCGTCGAGCGGAGCATTGAAATAAACGGCCGCAATCCGCCGGCGACCCGCACCGAACTCGATGCGAAGATGCTTCTCCTTCATGACACGGGGCGTTCCGACGGGTGCGATACCCCGAGAAAAGAGAACGGGTCTCGCATTATGGGACCCGAAAGGCTCCAGTAAATCCTGAGCTTCCAGTGTGGCGGGCTCGATCTCATCCAAAGGAACCTCGCAATGGAGATGGAGCTTCGGCGCCAACATATCCGGAGTGGCCAACAAGCGTGCGGCCGCCTCCAAGGTATCCCGGAAGGCATCGAGATTTTTTTCGTCGATCGAAACGCCCGCCGCCATTTCGTGACCGCCAAATTGCGTCAAATGAGAGGCGCAATCCCCCAAGAGACGAACGAGCGAAAGTCCTTCAATGCTGCGTCCACTCCCCTTCCCTGCCCCATTTTCATCAAAACCGATAATGAAGGCGGGACGGTGAAACTGACGCATGATTTTTCCTGCAACGACACCGATCACGCCGATATGCCAATCCCGACTCCCTGCTACGATGGTGACGTCAGTTTCGGGATTGAATCGTTCCGAAATCCTAGCCTCAGCCTCAGCCGCGACGTGGCGTTCCACAGTTTGCCGCTCGCGATTGTGCTGATCGAGAGCGAGAGCGAGGCGATTTGCCTCGGCGTCATCATCGGTGAGAAGAAGTTGAAGCGCTTGGTTTGCGGATCCGAGGCGACCGGCGGCATTGATGCGAGGTCCAAGACGGAATCCGATATCAGCGCCACGAACCGGAGAAGAAACCCCAGAAACCGCCTTCAGCGCAACACTCCCCGGCCAGCGGGTGTTTTCCATCCGATCCAGTCCATGACGGACAAAAATGCGATTCTCGCCGACCAAGGGGACGATATCCGCGATAGTGGCCATGGCGACGAGATCCAAAAAGTCGCGTAGATCGAGACCGGGCACGGGCTGGGATTTCAGAAGGGCGTGGACGAGCTTGAAAACAACGCCAGCGCTGCAGAGGTAATGAAAATCGTCCCCGCACTTCGGATTCACCAGCGCCACACAATCCGGACGCTCGCTGGCAAGTTCGTGGTGGTCGAGAACAACGACATCCACCCCGGACCGCTTGAGTTGGGCAATTTGCGAAACCGATGTCGTTCCGCAATCCACCGCAATGAGGAGTTGGGGGTTGTGGAGTTCACAACAGCGCTTGAGGCCCGCCTCACTGAGTCCGTAGCCTTCCTCAAATCGAAGCGGAAGAAAGCAGGCGACATCGACCCCGTAAGCCCGGAAAATGCGAGCGAGAATCGCCAAGGACGTCGTCCCATCCACGTCGTAGTCACCATAAAGAACAACGCGTTCCTTCCGTTGAATCGCGGCTAGCACGCGATCCCGAGCGAGGACCATGTCGGGAAGAAGTTCCGGCGCGCTCAGGGCGCGAAGCTTGGGATTCAGGTAGGTATCGGCATCAACTGGCTCGGTGAAACCGCGATTAACGAGAATACGGGCGAGAAAAGCGGGAATCGACAACTCGCGCTGAACCGCCTGAACAACGGCGGGGTCGGAATCGGAAGAAAAAATCCAGCGGCGCTGCATGAGCGGGCGTCAGGCTGCGATACGCTGATGACTGGTAGTCAGTCGCTGATAGATCGCAACCAAGGAAGCCACGCTTGCAGACCAGGAGAAATCCGTCGAAGCCACGCGATCCGAAAGAGTCTGCAACTCAGCGCCGCTGAGAAATGCCGCATGGCGGATCACATCGAGCAACGCATCCACTCCATCACGATAAAAAACGAGACCATTTCCGTGAGTCGTTACTCGATCGTAGGGCTGAACGATTTGGTGAAGCCCGTCGCAGTGGCGGGCGAGAGGAATGATGCCATTACGCATCGCTTTCGTGAGAAATTCACAACTCGGCTCGAACTCAGCCGGAAGAAGAACAAAGTCACCGGCCTCCAATACTCGAGTCAACTCCCCAGAACCGACCTTGGGAATATGAACGAACCGTCCCGCATGCCGCCTCTCCGCAACCAGGAGTGCAACGCGATCCTCCTCTCGGACCTCACCGAGCAGAACGACAAAAATGTCATCCGAAGGCAGGCGGTCCATCCCAGCGAGCAAAACACCGAGACCATGTCCAGCAGTCGATGCGGCATCAACAAGAACGATTCGAGAAGCGTCACCCGCTTTAATGGATGAAAAAAGTTCACTGCGGGATTTTGCGATATCCTTAGCTGCAGAAGAGGTCACAGGAAAGGCGGCCTCATCGAAGCCAGGAGCGATCCCGATCAATTTATTGGAATGCTCGCGTAAGACGCTTTCCAAGCCACATCCATGCTCGGGCGTTTGCATCGCCGAGACGTAACGACTGCCGGGAAGCACCACCGCGTCAGCGAAGACGATGCCCGACTTCAAGAAATTCATGCTGCCGTAAAACTCCAGTGCCGCAGCCGAGAAATAGGAGGCTGGGAGATTCGTGAGAGCAAAATCGTGGCTCCAGAAATTCCCCTGATACTGCAAACTCTGCGGGGAAAGTACCGTCACGATGCCGAGATTCTGCTCACGAACGAAGACAGGCACGAGAGCAGGTTGCCACCCATGCACATGGATCGCATCCGGCGATTCGCGGCGGGCAACCTCGACGACGCATTTTGAGAAAAAGATAAAGCGGGCAGCATTGTCCTCGTAGTCCCGTCCATCCATGCCGTAGAGGCCCGTCCTGTCAAAACACTCATCCCTCTCAATAAAAAGCAGGCGTATGCCCTTGGGATCGACGGCCTCCCATACAACGCAATTCAAACGAGAAGACCCCAGCGGAACAGCAAAGCGAACCTTGGATCGCTTGAGCGTTAGGGATTTTTGCTCCCGCACGCAGCGATACAGGGGAAGCACAACGAGAACCTCGTGCCCAGCTTCCGCCATTTTTGCGCACAAATCCGAAACGTCATCCGCCAGTTTTCCGGTTTCCGCATAGGGGGCGAACTCGCTGGAAGCCATCAGAATTTTCATACGCGAATCATGCGAAACATTGCGCCGTTAGTCTAACCAAAAGAAGACAGACATCACCAGAAGCCCATCTTCATCTGGGCATAAAAAAACCCCGCCGAAGCGGGGTTTTTAAAATTGTGGAGAAAGAAGGCTTACTTACCTTTTTTTTCTTCGATGTACTTGATGACATCGCCAACGGACTGAAGCTTCTCAGCATCTTCATCTGGAACTTCAACGCTGAACTCTTCTTCAAAAGCCATAACAAGCTCGACCGTATCCAAGGAATCGGCTCCAAGGTCCTCGATGAAAGAGGCGTTTGGTGTGACTTGCTCAGCGTTAACGCCGAGTTGTTCAATGATGATATCTTTTACTTTTTCTTCGATGGATTTTTCAGACATGGGATTTAATGTAAGTGCAGGTTGTGAGTAATGAGCGATCGGAAGATTTGCAACAAGTAATTTCGCGACAAATGAACCAAGGCGGGCGACAACTTTGCTGATGATAAAAAGACGTCAAGCGCAAACTTCCCAATGAAAGCTTCGATATTCGAAAAATCGACCATCCTGAAGGCCTCCTGCGAAAGCGTTTTTGCCTTCCATGAATCACCGAAGAACATTTCCAAAATTGCGCCTTCTTCACTCCACGTGCATGAGGTCGCGTGCGACGACGCAGCCGTGACCGGTGGGATTTTTCGGATTCGCGCCTCGCAATTTGGCATCCCGATTCATTGGGTCGGCCAGTGGGATCAGGTGGAAAAACCCTCCCTCCTTGTGGACACATCCCTCGCATCGCCATTCGCAATATGGCGGCACAGTCACATATTCTCACCGCACCCCGAGGGATGCTTGATGACCGATCGCGTCGAGCACCGACTCAAGGGTGGTTTTTTGGGAGCCATGGTTTCCCGCTTCCTACTGCCCATGTTCTTCGCGGCAATGTTCCATGCTCGCCATGTGGCGACACGGCGCTTTTTTGCGAGATCAGTGCCGTCGAGCGGATAGAACCGCTGGACTGGGCTTCACCAAACGATCGACAAAGCGCTCCCAACTCTCTTGCCCAGCAAGAATCTCGATCTCGACTCGCATGTAGTAGAGCGGAACCTCGGGATCCATAATGCGGGGGATGCGGACGGCGTCTTTTTCTGTGGTGAGTACCGCATCGAGCTGCATCCGGGCGCAGCGGCGAACAAAGCGCTCGATTTCCTTCACGGAATACCGGTGGTGGTCGGCGTAGGACTGAGTGAGATGCAAGTCGGCACCGAGAGACTCAAGGGCTTTCTCAAAGCTCTCCGGAACCGCAATCCCGCAGAGGGATCCGATTTTCAAACCCTCCAGAAAATCCAAGGACTTTGTCTCACCGGTGACAAAATTCCGCAGGTGCTTGGGTCGGTGCGTACACTCGATGATATCTGCCGTTCGGTTGTAGCGGCGGATGCGAGCGATGAGTTCCGTATTATCACTCCCATCGCACTTGGTAATAAAGATGTGCGTGGCACGGCGTAGATTCGGCGGTGGCTCGCGAAGCGTTCCACGCGGCAGCATGTGCTCGTTGCCAAAGGGGGCCTGTCGATCAATGAGCACGACCTCCAGACCATGCCGCATGCGGACGTATTGAAACCCATCATCGAGAATCAGGGTGTCCGCTTGAAATTGGTCGATCGCATAAATGCCGCTCTTCACTCGGTCTCGGTCCGTGAGCACGACAACGCCGCGGAGATTGTTCGCAAGCATGAACGGTTCGTCACCCGCCGTCCGCGAATCCAAGAGAAGAGAAACCCCATCGGACACCACACGCGGAACGAACGGGGATTTGTTGCGAGTGAGCTTCTCCAGAAGTCGCACGGCCAATGGGCGGGGCACACTTTTATAGCCACGGCTCAGAATCGCCACTTTGCGTCCACCCTCCTGCAATGCGCGGGCCAGCATTTCGACAACCGGTGTCTTTCCCGTGCCGCCAACGGTGAGGTTGCCCACACTGATCACGAGAACCCCATGGGAATGACTGCGAAAAATCCGGTTGCGTTAAAGTGCCAAACTAGTCTGAACGATGAGCCAATAAAGTCCCGAGAGACAGAGCAGAACAAAGCG
>CAIWSO010000293.1 GCA_903915315.1 uncultured Spartobacteria bacterium
GTATTTTCGACCCAATCGAGAAAAGTCGTCGTGATCACCGCCTGAGCTCGCGATGGCAGGGCGGTGAGCAAGCGATTTCTTCGCTCGGTATCCAGTTCGCCAAAGATGTCATCCAGCAAAAGCAGGGGAGGGTGGCCATGGAGGTTTTCAATATGGCGCGCTTGGGCGATTTTTAACGCAAGAGCGATGCTGCGCTGTTGACCCTCGGAGGCAAAGGCGGACGCCTTCAGTCCATTCAGTGTGACTTCAATGTCGTCACGGTGAGGTCCACAAACCGTCTGTCGCAGGCGATCCTCTTCGTCGCGAGAGGCAGCGAGGGCCTCGGCAAAGGGGCCGTTGCACCCCGGTCGATATCGAATCTCGAGCGTGTCAGCTTGACTGCTTATTTCTTCGCAGGATTTTCGGGCGAGCGGTCCAAGGTTGGAGCAAAGTGCGGACCTAGCTTCCATGAGCAGTTCGCCACTCTCGATGAGAGGGGTATCAAAGGCCGTAATCTCGCGACGGGGGCGTCCTTCTTTGAGAAGCGCGTTTCGGGATCGCTGTGTACGCTCGTAGTTGCTCAGCGCCTTCTTGTAACCGGGGACAGATTGGACACCTAAAAAATCGAGGTATCTCCGCCGCAATGTCCCGCTCCCTTTGACGAGTTCCAGATCGGTGTTGGCAAACCAAGTCACCCTTCCCACCGCGAGGTAGTCGGCTGATTTCGACTGGATCTTGGAGTCCAAAGATAATTCCCTTCCGTCCCCCGTGTGTCGGCAACTCAAGCGTGTGTCATTAAAAATCCCCTCAATCGCAAATCCATTGGTCTTAGATTTGATCAAGTCTGTGACTGTTGATGTGCGTGGAGATTGAAGTCGAAGAAGAACGCATATCGCCTCCAGAATCGAAGTTTTGCCCTGAGCGTTTTTCCCCACGACATACGTGCGCTGCGGTCCGGGATGGACATCCAGCGAGTCGAAACAACGAAATTGGCTCAGGCGAACCTGTGTGATCACGCGTCAGATATTGACTGGATGCCGCGGCGGGTCAAACCCTCGCCGAAAATGCTTTTTCTATTAGTCGTCGCGGCGACCGGTGAGCAGGGGCAGGAGATGCCAGATAAAATACCCCAACGAGGTTAGGAATGCGGCGACATAAGTGAGCGCGGCGGCATTGAGTACCCGTCCGACCCCGACTTCTTCCGTGCTGGTTGAGAGGATGCCAGAGTGGCGGAGTGCCGCCCGAGCGCGATTTGAGGCATCGAACTCCACGGGCAGGGTGATGAGATTAAAAAGCATGATCACGCCCCAGCCGGTGGCCATGATGAATAATACAGTGTGCGGGCGAATGAACCCGGTGAAAAGGCCGATCAGCGGTAGCCACATCACGATCTGGCTCGCAAATTGCGTCGCGCCCACAGCAGCCATTCTCATATTGAGCGGGGCGTAAGCCCGAGCGTGTTGAATGGCATGCCCCGCTTCATGCGCGGATACCGCCAGCGCAGAAATCGAATGCCCTCGGTAGTTGTCCGTGCTTAGGACGAGTCTTTTGTGGATTGGATCGTAGTGGTCCACCAACTCTCCCTCCTGCGACACGATATCCACGTCCTGAATCCCTGCATCAGCCATCACGCGCCTTGCCGCCTCCGCTCCCGTGATGCCGGAAATGGAGGGCTCCTGGGCATAGCGGCGATAGACGCTCTTTACACGATGGGAGGCCCACAGCGAAAGCCCCATAGTGATGGCAAAAATGAGTAATGGAATCATACGCGTGAAAAGATAGTCGTTATTTGAAAAAAACAACCGATTTCGGAAAATTCACAAACCTTCACTCGTTCGATCTGTTCAGAGGGACGGCTTAGTCGTTATAGGCGCTTTCGCCATGCTCGGCGAGATCGAGCCCTTGGTCTTCCTCTTCTTCCGAGACTCTCAAAGGCGTGATCATTTTCACCACGACAAGTAAAATCCAGGAGACCACACCCGAAAAAACGATGGCGAATCCAGCGCCGATGGCCTGATTGATA
>CAIWSO010000294.1 GCA_903915315.1 uncultured Spartobacteria bacterium
CCGCCGCGGACTCGATCTCGCGGGCGTCAACGACGACGACCTTTAATCTTCCAACCCCTGAACCACAACAATACCAATGCCTCGTCTCCTTTCATTTGATGAAGATTTGGCGCTCAAGCGCCTCGTTACGACTCCACGCGACCAAAAGCCCGAATATTCCTGGCGCGATTCACTCAGCCTCGATGCCCTATCGCACCCTGGCATCACTGTCACCCGCAGCTCTGGGGAAGAGACGGGGTTCGATCTCTCCAAGGTTGCCGACGAAATCGGCCAAGCTCTCACAGACCTTCTCCTCTCACGCGAAGAAAAAAATATCTTCAACGAGGAGAATCGCGGCTTCGTCGCCAGTGTCGCCCATTCAGTCGCCGCGCGTCTTGTTGAGCAAGCCCGCGAGACGGGTGGACTGCGTCTCTCCGAGCACGATCTTTCCCTTCTGATCGAAAAAGCCCTCATCGATAACGATGCCCACGATGTGGCCAAAAGCCTTGTTTTTAAGCGCTCCGTCCGCTCGTCTTCGAATCAGAACGCCTATCCAGAAGCAGCCCCGATCAACGTCCGCCTCATTCGCCGAAATGGGAACGTGGTCCCCTGGATGCCATCCAAGATCGAGGAAGCATGCCGCCAAGCTTTCCTCTCCATGAAAGAAAATGCGGAAGGCGCCATCTCGATCGCTCGCGGAGTGACGGAGCGCATACGCCTTCGTGACAGCGCCTTCGTTCACATCGAGGACGTGCAGGACATGGTTCAAGAGGAATTGATGCGCCAAGGGTTCTACAAGGTCGCCGAAAGCTACATTCTTTACCGCGCCCAACGCAGTCGCCACCGGGAGGATACAGCAGCCAATGCCACTCCTGATACCGAGGTCAAGGAAACCCAAGACTCGCTCATCGTTGTCACTCAACGCGATGGCCAGACCGTTTTCTGGGATGGTTCCGAACTCAAGCGCCGCATCCAATTTGCCATGATCGGCCTGGATCTGAACCTCGACCAACTTCAAATCGAACGCGAACTCCGCCGTTCGCTCGCCACCGAAGTCGATGAGGACATCCTCAAGAGCACGATCATCCTCAATGCACGCACCCTCATCGAGCGCGATGCGGATTTTGCGAAGTTCGCCGCCCGCATCATGCTCTCCTACATTTACGAAGAGGTGCTGGATTGGAAAATCATGCGCGACGGCATCGAGGGTCTCCGCGAGGCTCATCGCAAGGCCTTCAAGAGCTACCTTCGCTCCGGTGTAACGATTGAGCGCCTGACGCCCAAGATGCTCAGCTACGACATCGACGCGCTGGCCAATGCCATCGACCCCTCGGCCGACATGGACTTCGACTTCCTCGGCATTCAGACCCTCTATGATCGCTACCTGATCGTCGATAAGACACGCAAACAAGCCCGCCGCCTAGAAACACCGCAGTTTTTCTGGATGCGCGTCGCCATGGGCCTCTTCCTCGAAGAACCCGGTAACCGCGAAGACTGGGTCATCCGTCTTTATAATCTCTATAAAAGCCGCCGCTTTTGCTCGAGCACGCCCACGCTCTTCAATTCCGGCACACTGCACAGCCAACTCTCAAGCTGCTACCTCTACAAGGTCGATGACTCGATCGAATCCATCATGCAGCGCGGCATCGCGGAGAATGCCTATTTGTCCAAATGGGCAGGCGGACTCGGTGGATCGTGGACGACCGTTCGCGGCACTGGCAGCTACATCAAGGGAACGAACGGCGAAAGCCAAGGCGTGATCCCCTTCCTCAAGCTCCACAACGATCAACTCGTGGCCGTCAACCAAGGCGGCAAACGTCGCGGATCCGGTTGCGCCTATCTTGAGACATGGCACAACGACATGGAGGACTTCCTCCAACTCCGCCGCAATACAGGCGATGACCGCCGACGCACTCACGATCTGAATACCGCGAACTGGGTTCCTGATTTGTTCATGAAGCGCATGGAGGCCCGTGAGAACTGGACCCTCTTCCGTTCAAATGAAGTTCCCGATCTCCACGAGACCTACGGACGAAAATTCGAAGAGCGCTACACCTATTACGAAGGCCTCGCCAAAGAAGGCAAGATCAGCTCAAAGGTGATTCCAGCCATCGAAGTCTGGAAAGAGATGCTAAAGATGTTGCTAGAGACAGGTCATCCATGGATCACATTCAAGGATCCCTGCAACCTTCGCAGCCCACAGGATCACGTAGGCGTCATCCACTCCTCGAATCTCTGCACCGAGATCACCCTCAATACCAGCGAGGATGAAACCGCCGTCTGCAACTTGGGCTCCGTCGTACTCGACTCGCACTTGCGAGCCGATGGGTCCCTCGACCACGACATGCTCCGCGAGACCATCCAAGTCGCCATCCGCGCATTGGACAACGTGATCGACATCAATTTCTATCCGACCGAAGCCGCCAAGCGCTCCAACCTGCGCCACCGTCCTATCGGACTCGGTATCATGGGCCTCCAAAATGCCCTCTTCAAGCGTGTCGTGGGATTTGCCTCCAAGGAAGCCGTCGAATTCAACGACGAGTTCATGGAAGCCATCGCCTACCATGCCTACTCCGCTTCGAGCGACCTGGCCGCTGAGCGCGGCGCCTACAGTAGCTATCGCGGATCGAAGTGGGATCGCGGCATCCTGCCCCAAGACAGCATCGACATCCTCGAGCGGGAACGCGGAGTCAAAATTGACGTGCCACGC
>CAIWSO010000295.1 GCA_903915315.1 uncultured Spartobacteria bacterium
TATGAGCTCATTGATCACGGTGCTCCGAATCATGGAATCGCTCCCATGTATCAAGGGTATCAACAAGGCTATCAGCAACCGCATCGGGGGCATCATGGGAGAGGCTATCCTGCGGTGGTGGAAACGTATGACCAATATGGCAACCCGAGAAATGTGATTGTTCCGAACCCTTGGTGAGCCAAAAAACAGAAAAATTCAAAATCTCAACGAATGGTCGAATTTGAGGGTTGAATGGTAAAATTGGAATGCTGAATGGGATTTTATGCGTCTTAAAATGTTGTTATTCAGTGACCCAAATTTGACTGCCTAGAGAAAAATGCTAGGGTGATTTCGTAACAGCAATCACACATTATGAAAAAAATCGCCCTCCTCATCACAGCAACCACACTCGCTCTGGGTTCCTTGGCGCAAGCCGGTTCTTGGGGATTCAGCCTCGGTGAAGGAACCAGCTTTCACTGGGGAAACAATAACCATCAACAACGTCACTGTGCCCCAGTTTATTCGTCGCCATCCTATGTGGTGCAGCAGCCTGTTTACTACACTCGCCCTGTGACATACTATCAACCTCAGACTGTCTATATGCAGCCTTATCAACGCATGCAGCCAGCGCCAGTTTACTACTCTCAACCGACGGTGTATTACAGCAACCAACCTGTGATCTATCGTGGATCCAACAACCATTGCGAGAGTCGCCAATATCGCAGTCACCACAACCGCTGGTAACTTTGTGAGAAAATTCACGCTTTTTGCTTTGCTTCTCACGGCCTTGCCAGTCCATGCCGACGGGATTATCGCCGTCTTGAAAAGCTCGTCTATTGTGGAGCGCCGAGATGCGACTTCAGGCGCATTCAAGGGCTCCATCTCGGTCAATAATGCGCTCGATGTCGGTTGCGATGGCGAGACAATCGCCGTGTTGCTCGCCAATGGAAGCGTCTATCGATACCGTGCGGACAATGGTTCCTTTCAGGGATCAATTGCCATCAGCGGTAAACCAAGCGGAGTGCAGGTGAGTGGTGGAGTCATCGCGGTGACTACGGCCAATAGTGTCAACCGCTACAAGGCGAGCACAGGCTCATTCATGGGCTCAAGCTCGCTCTGATATCGAGCGCCAGTCCACGAGCGCCAGTCCATGCTTTCGCGTGCAATCATGAGGCTTTTTTTTCTACCCGTCCTGATTTTGATGGTGGCGTTTTCATTTGCCTACGAACAGGAAAAGAAGGATCCGATTGAAGCAAGGCTGGATTCAGCCATGCAGGTTAACCCCTCAACTGCTGGAATGCTGGATGCCATCGCGGTCGCAAGTCGGGAGTGGGATGAGCGCATGAATGAGAATTATGGCAAAATCAAAAAACTCATGCCCCCTGATGAGTGGTCTGCATTTGTCAAGGCCCAGAAAGCCTGGGTTGCCTACCGAGATGTTCAGATCGAATCCCTCGGCATCACGTATGCTCAAATGGAGGGCACGATGTGGTTGCCTGCTCGTGCCCATGCCGAAATGGATCTCACCAAACAACGGTCGCAGTTTATGCAGGAAACCCTCGAACTTCTTTCAGAGCGCTAAGTTCTCTCAAGAGCGCGGATTTTTGTGGCTGTCCATTTCTGGATTGTTTTTTTGGTGAAACTCCCCATTTTAGGTAGCCAGACATTTGTCACTTTTATGAAAAAATATCTCCTGCCCATTTTCTGCGCTGCCAACATGGCGTTACTCGTTTCCTGCACGACGATCACGGTGGATGCGCCCCAACCAGCGGAACTCAGTTTGGGTCGAGGTTCGCGGGTTTCTATCGTTCCCGAGGCGGGGTCCGATTGCGGAGAAATCGCCCACGCGCTTTTCCAACTCTTCGCCGGACAGGGTTACTACCAGTTGGTGGATCGGGCCAATCTCGGGCAGACGATGGAAGAGAGAAAATTTCAGCGCATGAGTCAGGTGGAAAATCGCGGGGGAGGCCGGATCAAGGGTGTCGATGCCTTTATTTATCTCCAAGCCGAGGGGATGTCGGGCTCGAGCAGTGATAGGAACACATACACCTACGACGGCAAGACGGTCACCAACTACTCCACGAAGACAACCGCCAACTACATTGCCAACTACCGCGCCGTCATGACCTCCTCCTCGCAGATCGCCGGAGGGCGCCGGATAGAATTGACGAACTCGGATTCCAACTACTCCACCGAGGGGTATCCCGCCGCGCCTGATCCTTATCCAATGATCGCGGGAATGCGCAACAAAGCGGCTGGGCAGATTTTCCATAGCCTGCATCCGAGTGTCCTGAAAATCCGTCGCATCATTGGTGGCACCAAAAGCCAATCCGCCAAGGAGGCTGTCCGCTTGGCAAATGCTGCCCTCTGGCGCGAGGCCACTGCCGCTGCGGAGCGTGGTGTGCAGGAAATGCCAACCGACCCCGAGGCCCGCTACATCCTTGCGATCGTGTATCAGGGAACAGGGCGCTATGCTGATGCGGAGAGTGTGCTCAAGCAACTCATCGGTATGTCCCCGAAGGGAAAATATGCTGCCGCTTTGAGGGAAAACCAGAGCGTGTGGGCCAATGCGGCGCGATTCCAAAACCAGATGTGATGCTAAGAATCCTTGCTGCGCTTTTTTTTATCGGGTTGTGCGGGCATCTCAGTGCGCGCGAACCTGCTCTAGCCGTGATCGCGGAAGACCTCAGTGGGGATGTGGGTGAAGGTGGTCTCGAAATGGTCGAATCGCTCGCTGAAGCAGGAGTCATGGAGGCCGCTGGAGTTTCGCTAGTGAGTCGTCGTCACCTCGAAAAGATCCTTTCTGAACAGGGCCTCGCCTATAGCAATGTGGTCAATGATCGCGCCCGTCTTGGTCGACTCGCTGGGGCGGACATTTTGCTCATCGTGAGTATCGCTAAAAATCGAATTACGCAGAGTCGCGAGAGCGTTTCGGCCTACGGCATGACGGAAAATATCGTCCGTAGCCACAGCGATGCGGCGATCACTGTCAAAGCTCTCGAGGTCGAGAGTGGACGCATTGTCGTGCAAAGACAGTTTGTGAAAAGACTCGATAATCGCCGGGCCTTGGACGCTTGCGCGTCCGAAATGAAGTCTTCGCTCACAAAAATTCCTTTCGGTAATGTGGCAAAGTCCGAAGCGGTACCCCGCCACAAAGTGCTTATCAAGCCAACCTCCGGCGGCACTGAAATTCAAGGCTTGGACCTGTTCATTGATGGAAACTTTGTTGGCAACACGCCGATCACGACAGATGTCGAGGAAGGCGTGCGCGAGGTCTCGATCCGCCAAGGCGGAAATTCCCTATGGAGCAATCGCGTTCAGGTGCTCAAAGAAGTCTGGCTGACTCCCGAGTTAGGCAGTCGATAAAGTTGTCGCTCCCGCTTTGGGATTCTTTTTGCCTGTCGCAGTTGTTGCGACTTCGGGTGTGTATAATACTGGAGAAACGCATTTAAAAAACATTCAACAGAACCCCTTTTTTTATGTCCGACCAAGATACTGACGATATTCCATCATCCGATAGCGATGAGGCCTTGGAATGGTTGATTGAGCACTGTGAATCTAAGAATTTAAAATTCACAGTTTGCCGCGAGAACAAGCGGATTAACTTTAAGCTCAACCGCCCGCATACCTACTACGATATCAGCCTACGCCTCACGAATGACGATGAGATACTTCATATTGATATCGTGTATCCGTTTCTTGCAAACGATGAGAAAATGCGCCCCGCACTTATCGAGTTTTTTACGCGGGCCAATTATGGCCTCGTCTTAGGGGGATTCCAGATCGATCACCGTGACGGGGAGACTTTCTACCACATGGGGTATCTTATTCCCGATGGTGGGCTCACAGATGAGGGTGTCACCCGGATGGTTTCCAACGCGATTGCGATTTGTGACCGCTATTTTTCTGGCGCCATGCGCACTCTCTTCGCTGGTGAAACTCCCCAGGATGCCATCTACCTTTGTGAATTAGACTACCAGACAACGGATGATGAAGAAGTGACCAAAACACCTCCTTCCGAAATTCAAAATGCAGCCCCTCAGCAACTCAAGGATAGGGAGCAATCGGATATTTCGGAATCCGATGAACTTTTGATCGCCCGATGCTTGCAGCTCATTGCCGTAGAAAAACGTGCCGCCAGATCCTTGCTGCAACGAAGATTGAAGCTCGGCTACACACGTGCCGTTAGAGTGATGGAGATCCTTGAGCAACGTGGCATCGTAGGCCCCAAGAATGGAGATAACGACCAAGAGATCCTTGTCGATTTAACCGCTTTCTTACCCGAAGAGA
>CAIWSO010000296.1 GCA_903915315.1 uncultured Spartobacteria bacterium
CTGAAAACTGGCAGCACTCATTTGCGTTTCCGTGATCTGACTCCCGCGCTGGCGCGACTGAAAACTAGCCTGACTGAAAACTGGCTGCACTCATTTCCGAGCCACACACCTCGATAGAACGACTCGGATACCTGTGCACTAGTTCAAACGTGCTATAGACGAAATCGGGTTGTTCGTTGAGTTTGAATACTTACCCAACCCTCTTTTATTCAAGCCTCCATGAATGTTCATCTCCCTCTTTCTCGGTTTCCTGCCCTCCGGTTTTTCCGCGTTGCTGCTCCTCGGCCTAGGAATCTACGCCTACCGCCGCCGCCAAGTCAGAACGACAACGTAACTATAAACGATAAAATACAAAACGACTTTCGGTGATGGGTTACATCTAGAGGTGTCGCACTTTCGTTTCCGTTCCGCACTCACCAATTTCGACCCAATCCTATGATTGATGCCATAATACCAGCCAAGCAGTACCGCTCGCCGTCTTTGAGACCGTGCGCGTCTGCGGTTGATGTGTCAATGGGGGATACCCCGGCCGAAATGAATCTTTAAGATTCCAATGCTCGAAGACCTAAAACTCCGAGGAAAATATGACGGGTTTCTTTTTCTTGCCGATGCCGCAAGAGGGATTCCTTGGCTAAAGACGCACCAACATGCGGAACTGGAGATCAATCTGGTCGTCCGGGGGTCCGTGACTTATGTCATCGGTAAGAGCCGTTATAAATTTCATCAAGGAGAATGCCTATGGCTTTTCCCCGGTCAGCCCCACAGGTGCATCGATCGCTCCGCTGATGCGCTCTACTACGTTGTCTCATTCAAGCCTTCCTTGATTGCGCGCACTTGCCACCTAGAGGAAAACTCTATTTTAAAAAAAAGCCGCCCTCCAAAAAATGCTGTCCTTCATACAATGGTGCCGCCGGCCAAGTTTGGGCTGATTCGGGGCATAATGGATACACTTGTGGAAGGAGGGTTTGATTCCGACACCTTGAACCGCGAGGTCGGTTACGGACTCACAACCGGGTTTCGCTACGAACACTCCCAACCCGATTTGCTCAATTCAGGCCTTGCGCACATCCTTCAGTTGGCATGGGATTGTCAACTGGCTTCCTCGACCGAGCGGCGCGACACCCCCTTGCATTCACCGGTCTTGAAGGTCCTTGAAATTTTGAGAAAGGAAATGGAATACGAGAGCGTTGATGAGTTGGCGCGGAAGTGTGGTGTCAGCGCCTCCTACTTGAGCCGCGCATTCAAGCAGCAGATCGGAGTGCCGATCAATCGCTATCGGAATACCATGCGACTGGAACGATTTTGGGAAATCAGGAACAGGTCCACCCATCACATGACACTTTCCGAGGCGGTCTATCAGTCTGGGTTTGGCAGTTACGCGCAATTCTCTAAAGTGTTTCGTGCCACTTTCGGTCGCTCTCCGCGAGAAATCGACAAGACCCTCGCCCCCTCTAAGTCTCTGCGCCCCCACGCCTGAAAAAGTCATTTTCTAACACGCTCTGCAAACCCCGCAAAAATGAAAATCATTAGACTCATTGTTCTTCAGATCGCCTTTTTCCTGATTCTGCACCCCGTTCAAGCCGCTACCGATCAACCTTTGCGCGATGAGGTTTGCCTGAACGGAACTTGGAACCTGGAGCTTGAGGGGATCGCGAAACCGGTGCAGGTGAGCGTGCCGGGCTCGTTCGCGGGGCAGAACCAACTCTGGGGAAAAGAGCATTGGGATGTCTGGGACTATCCCGAGGACTGGGCCAAACGACCGGCCACCTATGTGCGCTCGATCGAAGTGCCAAAAAACCTCGGTAGCCGCCGGGTCTTGATCCACGTCGGCGGGGTGCGCCATGTCGGGAAAGTCTCGGTCAACGGCAAGGAAGTCGGCAGTTGGTGGGA
>CAIWSO010000297.1 GCA_903915315.1 uncultured Spartobacteria bacterium
CTCGCATGGGGCTGAGGATGTTGATCGATGGGGAGCGGGATATGGAAGTTTGTGGTGAGGCTGCCAGTGTCGGCGAGGGGCTCGATGCGGCTCTCAAGACGAAGCCCGACCTCGTCATCACGGATGTCACTCTTCCTGGGCGCAGCGGATTGGAGCTCACGCAGGACCTGCATGCCAGTTGCCCGGATCTTCCCGTCCTCATTCTTTCCATGCATCCGGAGGCGACCTATGCCCGCCGCGCTCTCGAGATCGGAGCGCGCGGCTACATTATGAAAAGCGAATCCGGCGACAAGGTGCTCCAAGCCATTCGCTGCGTGCTCGAAGGTCGTATTTACGTAAGCGAGGCGATTGCTGGCCACTTGCTCGAGTTTTTATCCCACCGCTCGAAGAAAAAACAAACCGGCATCGACTCGCTGGCTCCGCGCGAGTTTGAGGTTTTCAAGCTCATCGGGGAGGGGGTCTCTACCGTGATGATCGCTAAAGCGCTCAACATGAGCCCAAAGACCGTGGAGTCCCACCGCGCCCGCATCAAGGAAAAGCTCCAGACCAAGACGATCTCCGAACTCATTGCCCATGCCGCTGGCTGGGTTGCCAGACAAAGCATGGCCGATCAATCGGGATATGCTATGGTGCACTAAATGAATTCCGACCCCGTCAATTCGCCTCAAGAGCCGAAGCTTCCCGAAATGAAAAATATGGTCGTGGTCATCGGATTCTCTGCCGGTGGATTGGAGCCTTTGCAAACGTTTTTCAAAGCTCTCCCCAATAAAAACGACGCGACTTATATCGTGCATGAGCATTTCCCAGAGACTCAGGAAAGCCACCTCCCCGAGATCATCCAGCGCGCGACCTCTCTGCCAGTTACCATAGCGGAAGATGGTACTGCGCTCGAGCCCTCGCACATCTACGTCCTCCCTGCTAGCAAGACATTTCTGCTGAGTAATCACCGCCTTGTTGAATCCACGGAGAAGCGTCCGCATGCCGCGACGATGAAGTTAGACGCCCTTCTCGAGTCTCTGGCCGAGCAGTCGGCGGAAAACGCCGTAGCCATTATTCTCTCGGGTACCGGCAGTGATGGAGCGCGCGGAGCCCGCGCAGTGAAGCAGGAGTCCGGTCTTGTGATGGTCCAGTCTCCGGAGTCCTGCAAATTCCCGAGCATGCCGGAAAGCGTCATCCTAGGCGGTGCGGCCGATTTTGTCCTGCTTCCCGAGGATCTCGCTAAGACTCTCACGGGATTTGCTTCCCACCTGCTCCATAAAACCCCCTCCATCCAGCCGAATCAGCTCGAGGATGAGCTCGACCAGATGCGCAAGCTCACCACGTTGCTCAAGCGAAGCACAGGGCTCGATCTCGGCGCCTACAAGCAAACCAGCGTCGTGCGTCGCATTGAGCGCCGCATGGGCATTTGCCAAATAGCCAGCTTCGGCCAATACGTTGCCTTTTTGCGAAAGAACCCTGCCGAATGTGAGAATCTCGCGAAGGACATGCTTATCAGTGTGACCCGCTTTTTTCGCGATGCGGATGCCTTCGCCAAGTTGAGGGAAGTTCTGCCCCAGATCGTTCAGGAGGCTGCCGGTCGTCCGCTGCGTTGCTGGGTGCCGGGCTGCGCTACAGGCGAGGAGGTTTACTCGCTGGCGATCCTCATCGAGGAGGCGATACAAAAATCAGGGTTAAGTGATTACGCCTATAAAATCTTCGCCACCGATCTGGATCGGAAGGCCTTGGATATCGCTTGCCTTGGAGTTTATGCCAACACGATCGAAAGTGAGGTTCCGTCGGACCTGCTGCAGAAATACTTCACGAAACAAGGCGACCACTATCAGATCGTCCGCCACATCCGTGAACGCATCGTTTTTGCGAAGCACAACCTGCTGAAGGATCCGCCATTCACTCGCATCGACATCATCAGTTGCCGCAATCTGCTCATTTATCTCCAACCCCCAGCCCAGCAGGCGGTGCTGACGATCCTTCATTTCGGACTTCGAACAGGCGGTCTGCTTATGCTGGGTCTGAGCGAGACACTGGCTGATATGCAAAGCTATTTCACGTCCATCGATAGCAAACAGCATATTTTTATCAAAAAAGGGGAATCGCCGCTTTTCCTTTCGAGCTCTATGCAATACACCCCCACAAACTATCCTCCGCCCAATCTGTCCGTTGAATATCCAACAAGCTTGGTGGAGCGCTCCTCTCATCGTCTTTCCGAAGTCTTCACGAATCGGATTCTGTCTCGCCTCAACCGCACTTGTTTTGTCCTGAACTCGAGTTTCGACGTCCTTTACAGCTTTGGAAACCCTGAAAAATATACGGCTGTCGCCGAAGGGCGCTCGAGTCTCAATCTGCTTGATCTCGTCTCCAAAAAACTCGCTGTTCCACTCTCTTCGGCCCTGAGTAAAACACTCCATGATGGTCGCCCGATCGAGTATTCCCCGATTCAAATTGGCGAGGGGGAGGCGTCGCGTTCGGTAAGCATCCTGGTGGATTCATTCCGTTTGGGAAAAGAGGGAGAATCTTTTCTGCTTGTCTTCTTGAATGAAGAGGAAGATGGCGTCCTCATTGAGAAATCTAGCTTCGATCTCAGAAGCAGCATTCAGCGTATCGCGGATCTGGAAGAGGAACTCCGCATCAATAAAATCCGGCTCAAAGAGGTGAGCGAGGAGTTGGAAGCCTCGAACGAGGAACTCCAAACCTCGAATGAAGAACTTCAAGCCTCGAACGAGGAACTCCAAAGCATCAATGAGGAGGTCGAGAGCGTGAATGAGGAACTCCAAACCGTGAACAACGAATGCCAAAGAAAGATCACGGAGCTCACCAAGGCTAACGAGGATTTGGACAACTTCGTCGCCAGCGCGGATATCGCGACCATTTTCCTAGACTTGGAACTCCGTATCCGTCGATTCACCCCCACGGCTGCCAAAAAAGCGAATCTCCTGCCGCATGATATTGGGCGCGTCATTGCCGAACTCTCCCATCCGCTTTTGGTGATGGCTTCCACGGCCGCGAAGCGGATCCTTGAGGGAGTGCCCAAAATCGAGTCCGTATCCCCATTTAAGGAAGGGCAAATCATTATGCGCGCGACTCCCTTTACCCAAATCGATGGCAAATGCTCGGGGGCGACCGTGAGCTTCATAACGATAGGCTCGCTCGACCTCGAGTGACCGGCGCCCTGGCATCTTCCAAATTGACATCGCGCCGACTCGGTCGAACCTCCTGACATGAAAAATCGCTTTTTCCTCTGTCTCGTTGTGTTCGCCGCGACGGCGCCCCTTCCCGCCGCAGACTCCCTCCCTGAGTTCAAGCCCCGACTCCCCATGAGCGTTGTCTTCAAGGGGCAGAAAAAATTTGACCTGCTCGTGAAGCAGGCGACGCGCGAAAATTGGGCCACTCTTCCCATCGGCGAGCGCACCGCGCGGGTCGGCCGCGCCCTTC
>CAIWSO010000298.1 GCA_903915315.1 uncultured Spartobacteria bacterium
CGATGGGGCAGAAGCCACACCAAGTCTGTATCCAACCGATTGCTAGGGATGAGTCGGTAGCAACTTGAGTTCCTCTGGTCGGATTTGGGACTTGTTGATAGTTGCGGCGATCTTCTCGGCTTCATCGTTTTTTCCCGCCGCTTGAAGGACCGCTACGCGCACGCATTTCAAGGAATCTTTTGCTTTAAGCCAATCGATTTCTTCTGCGTTGCAAAGGGCGTTCGCCTTTTCGATTTCGCCCATTTTGAGAAGCCCGAGTGCGGCGGCGCTTATTGCCGGGAGAGAATCAGGCGAATGCTTCAGCAGACTCAATGCCTTCGCAGCGGCTTCGGTTGTGTCCCTCTCCGTAAGCAGTTCCAAGTAGGCCTGCTCGATTTGTTGACCCGTGAGGTTGGGGAACGATTGGAGAAACTCATCATAAACAGCGAGGAGGTTTTCAGCTGAATCGTTTTTAGGCCAACTACGAGTGATGCCCAGATACCCCTCCAAGGCCGTATCTCGGCGGTGGGCTAGAATTCGGTAAGCTTTAATGGACTGCTCGGGTTCCCCTATCCGAAATGCGTAGGCAGCCACAAAAGACGCGATTTCGGGTTTTTCAAAAGCTAGGCTACGGTGCATCTCACGCCACAGGTCATCAGCTTCGATTTCTTTTCCAGCTTTTTTTGCAGCCCGTGCCAAAAAGAGGAGACGAATGCTCTCCGAGAGTTCCACTACGGCGTCCGCATCTAGAAGGGTAAACACATCACCCCACCGGTCTAGACCGGCATGGGCATCGAGATAAACAAGAAGCCAATCCACATCGGATAGCGCCCGGTCTTTACCAATGAAGTCGATGGCTTCTTGGTAGTCAAAGCGACGGTTAAGCCACCGCGCAAACGCAATGGCATCCGTGATCGGAGCCGAGTAGCGGGAAGCTGCGAGATCCGTAATGATCTTTTTCTTTTCCTCGGGTTTTTCAAAAATCCGTAGGTCTGCAACCAAGAGCTCATCATCACTGGTGTGGAGCGGGTGGGCTTGGATTTGTGCAGCAATTTCATCTGGGCTTAACGCGCTGTTCTTGGCCTGCAGGCTTTGCTGGACAGCGAGCAAGCGAAGGGCCGCTATGCCTGTAATATCGGTTTTTTTAGCGAGTGGGATAAGGATGTCCTGACTGGATTTGGGGTTTATTTTTAGAAGCAAATCTGCTGTCGCAAGAAGGATCTTTTCCGCATCAGGAATGGAAAGGTTGGGGAGGGAATTTTTGGCCAACTCGACGGCTGCAGCTGGATTTCCAGAGAGCGTGATGAGTTGCATTTCGACAGAGATTCTGCGAGCGGAATGGGCTTCTGTTATTTTATCAATGGCGGCCTGCGCCATGCGTGGCTTGCCGGCTTTAATTGACTGTTCGGCAAGGGTGATAAGTTCCTCGGTGTTGGCGCGGCCATCATTCATGAGGGTTTGAAGCTCAGTAATAGCGGACGTGTCGCCCATGGCGGCGCCTACAATATGAATCTTTCGTTGAATGAATTCGTTGTTCGGAGCAAGTGTATTGGCTTTCTGAACTAACGACATGGCCTCTAAAAGTTTCCCATTTGATGCGGCCGTGTCGGATAGAGTCATGAGTTGGTTGGCGCGCCATACATTTATGGAATCAGTCACAACCGGAGTGAGGAGCCATCCCGTAATCAGCGCCAAGATCAGGGCGAGCGGAATGTAAATGAAAGGGTCTCTGACTCTACCTAACGGACCTCGGTATTTTGAATCTGGGGCATAGAATATATCATGATCGGGAAGGGGGGGGTGATCAATCAACTCCTCTGAATCAGTATAGTCGTCGACTTTGCTGGAAGTGAGACTTGAACGGCGATCTGGACTAGGGGGGCGAGTAATAGATTTAGGTGGAAGTTCGTTCATCGCCACACGCAGTCCAATACGTTAAAACGTGAGTGGGGGCGTGATTTGTTGAGGTTTTGAAATGATTCAAAAACGAGTTCCATGGTTCTAATATGAGAGACTGATCACGGCAATAATGGGTCCAACTATGTGAGAGCGATCCTTAGAGATGCAATGCACTTAATCAATTTGGAATTGATGCGGTGAACTACGTGACATATGAGTTGCATCCGACTGCCCTGTCAAGGTGGAAGGCACGCTCATTTGGGGATTCCTGAAGAACAGACGCGCTGAGGAAGCGATGTTAGGCTCCAACGCCTGTGAGTTTGGCTAGTTGATCGCGGCGGGTGGTCTGTATTTCATTCTCTAGGGCCTTCCGGGTGTTAGAGCGATTTTGTAGCTCGTTGATGAGGGTCGATTGCAGGGCTTCACGTCGCTTCAAAAGTCCAACAACCTCATCTCGTGCCTCGCGGACGAGAGTGGCGGTTCTTTGCGCTTCGGGAGAGGGACTTCGATCGCTGAGTGTGGATTCATAGGGCTGCACTAGGTTGCCCAGCCACCGGATCAGGCATTCGCTTCGCTTTGACTCGGCTAGGTTTTCGGAAAGTGCCAGATCGCTCGCGGCGATTTTTTTCAGGTAGTCAATCGCTTCTAGGGCGGTTGGTGCAAGGACGGCGACTTGATAGGTCCCGCTGCGAGTTTCGGGGACACGTTCCGCTGGCATTTCCGTAATGAAACCCGTCGTGCTCGATTGGGCAGGGGGAAGGGGGGCAGTTATTGAAGGTGGCAGTGCTGTTGAGTCTGGTGATGACGGCGTGATCTCCGAAGTAGCGAGATCGGGCTTAGAGTCAGTTTGATGAGGAGTATTCGCCGTAATGGACTGCACTGAGTTTGATACAGGGTCTCGAAGTGCATCGACTGGGGCGTTTTTTTGAAGGTCAGTATATGAGGGCGGCGTAGTTGATGCGATTGGGACTTCGGGTATCAGGTAGGGAGTTGTTGTATCGTCTTCGAGAATCAGTGGAGGTGGAGGGTTTGGGTTGGGCTGCGATTGGTTTTTTACTTGGGATGGGGGTTGGGCGGGGATGCCAAGGTCGCTAAGGAGAGCGGCGTTGGCCTCTTCTTCAGTGAGTTCGCGTGGGGTGCCAGAAAGGTCATTCGCTTGGAGGAGTTCATTGCCAGCGTGGTCGAACGTCATTTCCGGCAGAGGGGTCTCGAAGTCAATTTTCTGGATTTCTTCGATCAGGGGATCTGTGGTTTTCTTTTTTTTGCTAACGCGGATGTAACGGGGATCAATCCAGCCTAAAAACCGGCTAGGATCATTGAAAATCGGGGGCACTTTTTCCGGAGTAAATCGGCGAGGATCGTTCATGGCACGCCTCAGGGTTTCGCGCGAGATTTGCCATTCTTCGCCTGGCTTTTCTTTTTGGATTGCCTCGTCAAGAAGGGGGAGAATGCGAACGGCGAGGCCTTTGAAAGGATTGCGAATATTCGCTTGCGGATTCTCTTTTCGAAACCTTTGTATGGCAGCAAAGCTCCCCGTTGAAAGAATGTCGCTGAGGTTGACTCGACTGGGCGGCACATCTTGAGGAGATTTTGTTCCTGTGATCGGGCTGTATTGACGAGGGGGAAGGCTGTCAAGCAGAGCGAAGTAATTGAGCGAATGCTTGTGGTCTGAGGTTTGGGCGAAGTGGTAATAAAGATCATCAATACGGCCGGCATAGGGCCTTAGAAAAATCCCATCAGCGGCAAGGTAAGGGGCAACATTGACTTGGTAAATGCGATTGGTGAGTTCGGCGAGTTCCGCGTTCTTCGGCTGGTTGGCGAAGTTTTGCTGACTGCTTGAAAGCCCCTTGGCGGCTGAGAAGGTGAGTGGAATAATCCAGGCTGGGAGCTGACGATCGAAGGCGATGGGTTGGCCATCCATGCCGATTATTGCATCAATGAATCGGAAGTTTCCTCCAGATAATTTGGAACCATCAAAAATTAAAGTATCTGCGGGAGGAAGGTTCTGTGCGGCGGAGTCCTGGTCGGCCTCGTTCGTTGACGTGGAGATGAAAATGCGGCTTAAGCGATCGAGGTCTTGTGGGCTGAGGGAGGGGGGCAGAAGTCGGTTGAATTTCGTGAGAAGAATAATCGAAAGCGCCGCTTGGGTGACTTGCGTGCGCTTTGCTGCGGGCAGATCCCTTGCTGCAAGTGCGAGCGCCAGAGACGTGGAGCTGGGCGAAGGAGCTGCATGGCGAGTGGGGCCAGTATGAACGATCGGCTCAAAGTTTTCGGGTATCTGCGCCCGACTTCCTGTTGAGAAGATAAGTGAAATCAGCGCGGCACTAAAAATGCGGCGCATCTTTTCAGTAATTGCACTGAAGGGTGACTTTATCACCGCAACGGCAAGTCACGATGATGTGAGCGATGCGGCCTTCGCTATCGTGGACGAGGTCGATCTGGGGTTCCTGCCCGCAGTTGTCGGATCTAGAGGGGTCGAGAGAGAGATCCTGAGCGGCACTACTGGAAAGGGAATCGCTTGGTGCGTTTTGAGTGATAGGCGGGAAGTGGCTAGGCGAATCGCTGCTGGCTGTCTTGGTGGGGCCGTGAGCGAGAGTGACGCGACCTTGGAGAAAATCCTTCATGGTGGCTATTAATTTTTGGCAGCTGGCGTCGGGGTGGATTGGGGAGTCGGAGTCGGTGAGGGCATTTGGGTGAGAGAGAGGCTTACCGTTATGCGATGATTGTCCTCTGAGTTCGATGGGAGATTAGGGAGGTTATCTGTGTCGGCAAACCCAGTAACGCGCTTCATTTTTTGGGGAGCCACAGCGTAGTATTCCATGAGGCGGCGGATGGCATTCGATCGGTCTGCAGTGAGTTCCCACGAGTTGTAGTTTTTCTTTCCGCTGAAATCTAGGCCGGTTGGCGTGTGTCCATCGATCATGACTTGAAAATTGTGCCGCTCTACGAGCCAAGCCATATTCTGGAAAACAAATGTTCCCCAATCCGTTGTCTCAGTCGTGTTGTCTTTAAAGATGGGCTTTTTGGAGCGGTCATAGACCGTCATTTTAAGGCCATCTGAGGTGATTGTGATGTCAACTGGCGGTGGTTCCTCGTCTTTGATATTAAGGAGGCGATAGAAATCCTTTGCGATGGCGCGAAGATATCCCTCGTTGATGGGTTCCTTCTGGTCTTTAAGTTCATTATCTTTTTGGGCCGCCTGTATTTCTTTTTGAAGTAATCCGATCGAAGCCGGAGTCGGTTTATAAGTCGGATCCTTGAAGTAAAGGGCGGTCATGGCAAGGACCTCTGGTTTTTGCGCTAAAATCCACAAGACCATGAAAAGGGCCATCATCGCGGTGACGAAGTCCGCATAGGCGACCTTCCATGCACCGCCGTGGTGCTCGTTTTTTTTCTTTGCCATGTTTAGTTGCTTCCTGAGCCGATCGATTTAACCATTTCCTCGAGGGCATCCGAAGTGGGTTGGGAGTGGGGATCGATCGCGCGGCGCGCGGCCTCCACAGCCATGATTGGTGACATGCCGCCGGTGAATCCTACAACGCCTTTCATGATGACGGCGAAGTATTGCATTTCGACAGAGTTATTGAGCTTGATGCGGGCACTAAGTGGATTCACAAATCCATAGGCACCCAAGACGCCAAGGAAAGTGCCTGTGAGAGCGGCAGCGACTTTCATGCCGACGGATTCGGCCCCTTCGGCAACGGAACCCATGGTGTTGATGATTCCCATCACGGCCGCGATGATACCGATGCCGGGGAGAGAATCACCAAGAAGGTTGAGAATGTGGACAGGGTGAGAGGCCTCTTCTTCCTTGGCATCGAAGTCGCCTTGAAGCATGACAGAAAGTTGTTCGGGCTTGAGGCGGCCATCAATGATGGGCTTGAGGCTGTTGCAAAGAAATTCCACGCGCTCATGACTATTCAGGAAAGAGGGATATTTTGTGAGAATCTGGCTTTCTTTGGGAGAGAGGATGTCATCTTCGATAGCGATGAGACCACCACGGCGAGCTTTGGAGAAAAGCTCATAGAGCAACTTGAGGAGGTCGGTGAATTCGGATGGGGAAACAGCTTGATTTTTCATCGCCGTTTTAATTTTTCCAAACAAGGATATGAGCAGCGCCAGAGGGCTCGCGATAATGACAAGGCCAATCGATATGCCGCCGATACTCACGAGTTCCGATGGATGCCAGAGAGCGATTGGGTTTCCACCAGCCATCATGAACCCTCCGAGTGTGGCTATGATGACGACGAGATATCCGGTAATAAGAATCATATTGGTTTTATGGGTTTAACGTGTTGCGGCTGATTGGATGTAGGTTTTAAGACTAAGAACGGCTTGGGTGTGGATTTGGCAGATGCGGGATTCAGTAACGCCGAAGACCTTTGCGATTTCTGCCAGTCTGAGGTTTTCGAAATAATACATTGCAAGTATCTTGCGTTGCATATCCGGGAGTTTCTGGATCCGATCCGCGACGAGTTTGGTCAATTCTTTTTTCATCGCCTCGTCACTGGCGGAAGGCTGATTTTCATCAGCTACAAATTCGTGTTGGTTGGAATTATCATCATCCCCCAAGGAGGCGGCATCGAGTTCAACGTAGCTCAAGGGACGGAGCTCGTCTAATAGGGCGCTGTATTCCTCTGGAGTGATGCCGAGTTCTGCGGCAATTTCCGCTTCGGTTGATGGACGTCCAACTTTTTGCTCAAAGGCGGAGATGATGTCGGTGATTTTTTTGGCTTTGACGCGAAGAGAGCGGCTGAGCCAATCGCCGCGACGGAGTTCGTCCAATACGGCTCCCCGGATCCGCAGGGTGGCAAAGGTGGAAAAGGTGACGCCTTGGGAGGGATCGAAGCGTCGTTGGGCCTGGATGAGGCCGAGGAGTCCGACGCTGTAGAGATCATCGACTTCCACATGGGTTGGGAGGCTTGCCCGCATACGATCCACGATAGACTTAACCAAGGGAAGATGGGATTTTAAAAACTCTTCTTCGGTTTGAGTGGCTTCCCCGTAAGCGCGCATGACGGCGGAATACTTTCGAGCGTCAAGAGGGGGGGCGTGATCGGTGAGTTCTGCGTGGTGTATCATGTTCACGCAGTGGGGTTGGCGGTATTTTCAGCGGCCTCGGCGGCTTGTGTCTTTTCGAGGGCCTCGGCTTCTGCCGCGGCGGCGGCAAGTTCCTCATCACGCAGTCGGGAGCGCTCGGTCACGACTTGTCTTGCGCAATATTCCGCGACGGAACGGAATCCACGAAAGAGGAAGGCAATAACAAGGCATCCGACAGTCGCGTTGAAGACGGACACGCCCAATTCTTTATCGGATAAAATGCTGGCGGCCAGAGTCAAAGCAAAGCCAATGAAGCCGCCGATGAGTGTGAAATATTGCATTTAAAACGGGATTGCCTCGAGAAATCACAGTTATCACAGCAATTATTGCGCCAATATTTTTAAAATCTCAAAATCACTCATCAAAGTCGTTGGTGAAGACTTTACAGTGATGGTTGGGGGAAAATTTGATGCACGCGGAATGCTTGGGGGAAAATTATGCCGATCGGACTTCCTCCAGCGGATGGTGCTCGTCTAGGAGGCAGCTTGGTGAAGGGGATCCGGGGCTGATTTGTCACCTTGAGGGGGTAAAATAATGCCCATATTTTGAATTTCTGTTTGCGGAGGAAGTTCTTGGTAGGACAGAACAATTAGTTTTGGTAGTGAGGGCTCAAAGAAGCGCTTGAGGGCGAGGCGAAGTTCGGCACTCACAATGGCGATGGCAGAGAGGCCCTGTTCGGACATGGAGTTGGAGCGCACGGTGAGTTCGCGAAGGAGATATTGGGCCGAGTGGGCGTCCAAGGCCAATGTTGTCTCGAAGTGCGAGCGTTGAATGCGGTTGATGAGGGTTTGTTCCAATCGGGGGTCGATTGTGATCGCTTTGACCAAACCGGGTTCGGTTTCGTATTGAGCGATGAAATACGTGCCGAGTCTTCGGCGGACCTGTTCGGCGAGTTCGTCGGGATTTTTGGTGACCGTGGCGAAGTCCGCAACGGCTTCGAGAATGAGCGGAAGATTTCTGATGGGGACACCCTCGCGAAGCAGGCTTTGAAGGATCCGCTGGATGATACCAAGGTTGACGAGATCGGGAAGAAGTTCGGAAACGAGAGCTGGATTGGATTCCTTAACACGGTCGATGAGGCTCTGCACCTCTTGTCGGGTGAGGATGTGGTGAGCGATATTTTTGAGGGTTTCCGCAAGATGGGTGATGAGTACCGAAACGGCGTCGACAACGCTGTAGCCATTGATTTCAGCCGTGCGCTTTTCTTCTTCCGCGATCCAAACTGCCTCGATGCCAAAGACGGGTTCGCGAGTGGGAACGCCCTTGAGGGTGATATGACTGCCGCTCACATTCATGGCCAGCCAGCGGTTCGGGATTAAAGAGGCACTGGCTATGGATTTGCCACGAAGCATGAATCGGTATTCGTTTGGTTCCAGTTCCAAGCTGTCGCGAATGGCAATCGGAGGAATGACCATGCCATTATCGCGAGCGAAGCCCTTGCGAACTCCGGTGATGCGATCAAGCAATTCGCCGCCTTGGGTTTTATCTGCCAAGCGAAGGAGTCCATAGCCCACTTCGATCGAGAGGACCTCCGTTTCGATGAGGCGGTGGAAGTCTTCCGGTCCCTTGTTTTCGGCACCCTGTTGTGGGGATCCACCTTGGTTTTGTGCCCCGCCGCGCCCTCCACTTGGAGATGGTAGCGCGAGTGCGCCCTTGAGGCCTTTTGCCGGATCCAAGTCCTTGGTCTGCTTATTAAGGAGATAAGCTAAAAAACCGGTTATGCCACCGAGGGTAAAAAATGGAATGAGGGGCATTCCTGGAGCAAGACCCATGGCAGCAATGAGTCCTGCGGCAATAGAAACGGCGCGTGGGTAGGCGCTGAGTTGGGCTCCGATTTGGCTTCCGAGGTTGTTGTCACCTGGTGTTCGAGTGACAAGAAGGCCCGCAGCGACCGAGATAACCAAGGCTGGGACCTGTGAGACCAAGCCGTCACCGATGGAGAGGAGTGTGTATTTTGCTAGGGCTTCCTCAAGGCCCATGCCCTTCTGGAGCATCCCGATCGCGAATCCCCCTAGAATATTGATGATGGTGATCAGAATGCCAGCGACCGCATCGCCTCGCACGAACTTACTGGCACCATCCATCGCGCCATAGAAGTCGGCTTCTTTTTGGACTTTGAGTCGGCGCGATGTGGCGGTGATTTCATCGATGATTCCCGCGTTGAGTTCGGCATCGATTGCCATTTGTTTTCCGGGCATCGCGTCGAGAGTGAATCGGGCTGCTACCTCGGCAATACGCCCAGCGCCTTTCGTGATAACGACGAAGTTGATAATCACCAAAATAATGAAAACGACGGCACCCACGAGGTAGTTTCCCTGAATAAGCACATTACCAAAGGCTTCGATCACATGACCCGCGTAGCCGTCCAGAAGGATGAGTCGAGTGGATGCAATATTCAGCGCCAACCTTAAAAGTGTGACTGCCAAAAGAATCGTCGGGAAACTTGAAAATTCGGGAGGATCTTTGACATAAATAATGACCAGCAAAATCATCATCGAGAGTCCGATATTCAGCGAGAGGAGAAAGTCGAGAATCCAAGTCGGAACTGGCAGAACGAGCAGAAGAATGACGCCGAACAGGCCAAGCGTAAATATGAGGTCGGATTGCTTGAGCAGGTCGCTCCATTTAAAGCGGGATCCGGATGTGGAATTAGCTGCGGCCATGGGCTTATTGTGTCAGGCGACGGGCTTTCAGTTGGTGGAAGTAGTAGCGATGGGTACGGTAAACGTAACCTAGGATCTCTGCAATAGCCTGATAAAGTTGCGCAGGAACTGGTTGACC
>CAIWSO010000299.1 GCA_903915315.1 uncultured Spartobacteria bacterium
CCTGGATCGCGTCTCTGCTTGAGTGGACTCAACGCGGCAGCAACAGCAAATGTACGGCAAATCCTCATCGAACTCGGTGCGGAAGGGACCTCCTTTCGGTCAGGCGCTGATGGCATCATATTACCCGATACGGCCTCAGATTCAGAGCGTGCTGAAGCCCTTTCGCAAGGTTATGCCGTCTTTAGTGTTTCCGAACTAACCCGCCTTGCAAGGGGAACCGAAGAGGAGCGTCCTGCGCTTGAAATTGGTGAGAAAACCCTCCGCATTCTCGATATCGAGATCCCCATGGGGGGCGGTCCCGCATTAAACACCGATCGCTTCCTGCACCTCTGCCTCGATCGTCTCTTCCTCACCACGGCCCGCAAAGCCGCTCTGGCTGTGCGTCATGGGATCCCATGCATGCTCGAAGGCGAAACCGCAACGGCAAAAACCACCGCCATTCTCTGGCTTGCTGAGATGGCTCGCCAGCACGCAGTGCGAGTGAATCTCAGCGGTCACACCGATACTGGCGAACTCGTCGGTCGCTTCGTTCCATCAACAAAAACGGGCGCGAACCGACCTGCCTGGGAATTTGCGGAAGGTTACATTCCTCGTGCGCTTCGCGAGGGTTGGTGGGTGATCTTGGATGAAGTGAACTTGGCGGAGCCACAAGTACTGGAGCGCCTCAATCCAGTCCTCGAGCTGCCCCCTACCCTCGTCCTTACAGAATTTGATGGGCGACGCTTTGGCTCTGGAGGAGATGTGGCGATCTCGGAAAAGTTCCGCATCTTTGGAACCATGAACCCGTCGGAGTACGCCGGGCGCGCAACCTTGTCGCCAGCATTCCGTGATCGATGGGGTATCTGGGGGCACATTTCCAAACCCTCCGAACCCGAACTCCTCGATATGTTGAAGTGCCTCGTTACCGGGGAGAGTCCTGCATTTATCTGGGAGGGCGTCCGCTGGGTGCCGCCCTGCTCCGAACCGATCTACCCTGCCCTCTCCAACTTCCCGGATTTGGATTCGACTCTCAAATCCATCTCTTCCTTCCATGCTCGGATTTCAGGTGCGGCTGGCGACAACGAAGCCCCGGCGTCAATCGGACGTGTTCGCCGTGAGCGCTATGTCTTCACTCGTCGCACTCTTCTCAATGCCATGCGCCTTATCAACGAAAACGCGAGCGGAGCATCCCGTCTGCGCGGAGTCGCTGCCCGCGTGATGGCGGAAATATATATCCAGCGACTCTCAGACCCCGCCGACCGCGCAGCGGCTCTAGCCCTCCTTCGCGCGACAGGCATGGCATAAAAATATGATCAAATCCCACAACCGCACATTCCTTCTCCGCGAACTCCAGGCCCTTGCCTCACAAGTCACAGGCGAGGACGTATGCCTTATCGAAGGCGATGCCGGCGCAAACTGGAGTTGGAATTGGGTCGATCGCGTCATCACGGTGGCTCCGGAGTACCTCACAGAAAAATCGGCCGACGTATGTCGCGCCATTCTTCTGCATGAGAGTGCACATTGTGCTATCACGCGCATTCAGCATCTGCTGCTTCCTGAACGTCGAAACCTGTACCAAGACCTTCTCAACGTGCTCGAAGATCTCCGTATCGAGTCATGGCTATGTGAGACTTTTCCAGGTTGTGCGCCATGGCTTCACTCCGCCAACGAATTGATCTATCGTCATATTTCTACCTTGCCTTGGTCGGCGAACTATCAAATCCAGTTCCTGCGTGGACTTTTGGAAACTGCCCACTGCGGAAAAATACCCAAAGGCGTCGCTCCATTCGTCCTTACTGCGCTCGAAGAGACTAGCGAGGCGGTAACTGCGCAGACAGCTTGCCATCCCTCGATCGAACGTGGACGCCAATCAGCACTAGCTACCCTCAATGCCCAGCAACGCATGCTCATGATTTTTGATGAAAAAATCCGCCCCGTGTGGGAGCGATTGGTAGCCCTTGACGAAAGCGAAGGTCGCCAACGCATCACGACTCTCGGCCCAAAGAGCATTCTGAGCGGGAATGGCCCCAACAATAAGACCGTCGCTCGTACTAAAAAATCAAATCGAAGCAACTCGGAGAGCGAAACAAGTGAGATCGAAACACTGCAACGCAGTTATCTCGTGCGCCAGCGCACACTCTCTCGAATTATCGATTCCCTCGCCAATGAGTTCATTGAACTCTTCGAAACGAACTCACGCCAGAAGCTCCTACTCCATCAACGTAGTGGAGAATCGATCCATATCCGTACGGCTATGCAAGCGGAAGCAGACCCCCGACTTCACGACAAGATCTGGTCCCGCCGTCTTCGCCACAAGCGCTTCGACCCCCTAGTCGTCTTAGCCCTTGATCTCTCTGGCTCAATGAGGGGTGATAACTTTGATGCGGCATTCGACGGAGTCGTTCTTCTTTCCGAAGTGTGCCTGCGCTCAGGATTGCCCCTCGCGATGTGGACTTTCAATAGTCAAGCTCAACAGATTCTGAAACCGCAGAGCCAGTGTGACTCTCCATCTCGCCGTCAAAGGATTGATAAGCTGCGTTCGGAATGCAAAGGGAACACGGAAATGGAATTGGCCCTCTCCCGCATACACTCGAGCCCAGAGCTCAACCAATTTGCGAACCCGATCGTCTTTGTAATCAGCGATGGGAAGCCGGATAACGAATCTTCCACCGCAGCCGAAATCAACAGATTTGAGGCTGATCA
>CAIWSO010000300.1 GCA_903915315.1 uncultured Spartobacteria bacterium
GTGCATTCGCTCGAGCCTCTCCGCCCTTGGAAGCGCGAGCAACTTGGGGGTGGATATGATTTTACCTGCTGGCTGGAAAAAACGGCTCTGGAAATGGCGGACGCCGTCGTCGCCGTTTCGGAAGGCACCCGCCAAGATGTGGCGGAACTTTTTAATGTCGATCCCGCCAAGATGCACATCATCTACAACGGCATCGACCCTGAGGAATACCAACCCGTCGCGGCGCATGGCGTCCTTGACCGCTTTGGCATTGATCCTTCCAAACCCTACGCCCTCTTCCTCGGTCGCATCACCCGACAGAAGGGGATCATTCATCTCGTGAATGCGATCAAGCATCTGGATCCTTCCTTCCAAGTCGTCCTCTGTGCCGGTGCGCCCGACACACCGGAAATCGCCGAAGAGATGCGCGCGGCTGTCACTGCCGCGCAACAGAAACGCGAGGGCGTGATCTGGATCAATGAAATGCTCGATAACAAAGCAAAAATCGAGCTCTACAGTCACGCTGGTGTCTTCGTGTGTCCCTCAATTTATGAGCCATTCGGAATCATCAATCTGGAAGCGATGGCCTGCGGTCGCGCGGTGGTCGCCAGTTCTGTCGGTGGTATTCGCGAGGTCGTGCAGCATGGCGTCACAGGCTATCTTGTTCCGCTGGAGCAGATGTCTTCGAGCCCGTTTGAGCCGATCAATCCCGAAGCCTTCTCGCGCGACTTAGCTGACCGCATCAACGAAGTGATGGCCGATCCTGCCAAGCAGGCTGCATTCGGTGAAGCTGGCCGCCGTCGTGCGGTGGAGGTCTTTTCTTGGGGCGCCATTGCCAAACAAACCCAAGCCCTCTACGAAACCCTGGTGTCCGCCCCCAAGCAGTCGGCTTGAGTCTGCACGCCACGATCGCTGTCATTGGTGGTGGCCCAGCCGGCCTGCGCGCAGCCGAGGTAGCGGCCCAAGCGGGCGTTGAGGTTACACTTTTTGACTCCAAGCCATCGGTTGGACGCAAATTCCTTGTTGCTGGAAAGGGTGGACTCAACCTCACGCATGGGGAGCCGCTCGATCGCTTTGCGTCGCGCTATACGGGGCCGGAGATACCTGATGGAGCTTGGCGCGATCTGATCGAAGGCTTCGACTCGCAAGCCCTTCAGCATTGGGCCGCCGGTTTAGAAGTGGAGACATTTCAGGCGAGCAGCGGCCGAGTTTATCCGAAGGCGCTCACGGCCGCGCCCCTGTTGAGACGGTGGATCGCCCGTCTGCGCTCGTTGGGGGTTCATTTTCGGATGCATCACCGCTGCGTCACCATCGAGGCTGGGGCAACGTTTCGAATTGGTTTTGCGGATGGAACAAACGTCACGGCCGACGTGATCATTCTCGCTCTCGGCGGAGGGTCGTGGAAAAAAACCGGCTCCGATGGGGCGTGGCTACCGATGTTGGAAAGCCTCGGGATCGCGTGTCATCCGCTCGCGCCAGCCAACTGCGGGTGGGAGCATCCTTGGACACCCGAGATTCTGGCTCAAGCGGAGGGTAAGCCGATTAAAAATATTCATGTTCGCGCAGGTGATACCACCGCGATTGGGGAACTGCTGTTGACCCGCTATGGACTCGAGGGAGGGCCGATTTACCAACTCGGGGCGGCCCTGCGGGCCATGGACAACCCTGCCATCGTGATCGACTTCAAGCCTGCCCATACTCACGAACAACTTATGGCTAAGATGGAATCCGCGCGCCGGAATTTCTTGGAGGAAGCCCGTCAGCGCTGGAAGCTCAGTGAAGCCGTTGTGGCTATTCTTTCGCGGAAGTCGTGGGAAGAGGCGGATTCGCTAGCCCGCGAAGCCAAGAACTGTGTGATTGAGCTCTCTGGCCCACGTCCACTCGATGAGGCGATCTCCTCGGCCGGTGGCATTCGCTGGAGTGAAC
>CAIWSO010000301.1 GCA_903915315.1 uncultured Spartobacteria bacterium
CCGAAGAGATTGAAAAGAAAGTAAAATGCCGTCTGGCCACCGGGTGTAACGGCGATGTTTTCGGGACCGACCTGCCAACCGTATTCTTGACGAAGAAGGGCCGCGAGATCCTCAATCACACGGGCATTGCCGCGCGGAGGATCATAAATAGCCAACGTGCGGCGTAGAGTGGCGGGCTCATTAAGAATGTCGCGCAGACGCTCACCCCAGATCCGCTCCATTTCAGGAATGTGAGCGGGATTGCCCCCGCCGAGCATGAGTGGGGAAGGACCGGTGGCCGAGAGGGCATTACCGAGATCATCCATGAGAAGCTCGATGCCACTGCCTCTAGAGAGGCGCTGACCTAGCGCGGAGAACTTCATCCCCTTATTAAAGAAGCGGTCTCACCCGCAACTCTCGCCAAAAGCGGTCGGAGTTGCGGCTGAAAAGCCATCAAATTAGAGGGTTTTGCAGAATTCCTCAATGCGATCGACGCCCGACTTGATGATATCCAAGCTCGTGGCGTAGCTGAGTCGCACCGTGCGGTCGTCGCCAAAGGCGATACCGGGAACGATCGCCACATTGGCCTTGCTCAAGAGGCGGTCGGCGAAATTTTGGGATTTGATGCCGAGGCCACCGATATTGGCGAGAACGTAAAAGGCCCCCTGTGGACGAACGGCTGTGACACCAGGAATCTGGGTCAGGCGCTCAAACATGTATTGGCGGCGAATATCAAATTCCTCGCGCATGTCGACCACGCATTGTTGATCGCCTGTGAGAGCGGCCAATCCGCCGTATTGGGCGAACGAACAGGCATTGGATGTCATGTGACTCTGCATCGAGTCGATCGCGCGGGCGATAGGCTCAGGTGCGGCGAGGTAACCCAGACGCCAACCGGTCATCGCGTAGGCTTTGCTGAATCCGTTAACTGTGATCGTGAGGTCGTAGGCTTCGGGAGAAACCGAGGCGATGCTGATGTGCTCGGCGCCGTCATAAGTGAGTTTCTCGTAGATTTCATCCGAGAGAATGAAGATGTCTTCTTCGGCAGCGACTTCGGCCAAGGCGCGAAGCTCGTCGCGAGTGTAGACCGAACCGGTCGGATTGCCGGGCGAATTGATGATGATCATCTTTGTGCGAGGCGTCATCGCATTTTCGAAGTCCTCAGCGGTGAGCTTCCAGTTATTCTCTTCGCGGGTCTCGACGATGACAGGTTGACCGCCAACGAGACGAACCATCTCGGGGTAGCTGAGCCAGTAAGGAGCAGGAATGATGACCTCGTCACCTTCATTCACCACGGCGGCGATGGCATTGAAGCAGGATTGCTTCGCACCGTTGCTCACGATCACTTGGCTGGACTTGTAGTCGAGGCCATTGTCTTTGAGAAATTTTTGAGAAATGGCCTGGCGAAGCTCGGGAATACCGGCGCTCGGGGTGTATTTCGTGCGACCTTGTTGAAGAGCGGTGATAGCGGCTGCCTTGATGTGCTCAGGCGTGTCCATGTCAGGCTCACCCGCTCCGAAACCAAAGACTTCGATGCCCTCGGCCTTCATGGCTTTGGCTTTACTGTCGACAGCCAGTGTGAGGGAGGGGGTCAATAATTTAAGTCGGGTCGCTGTTTCCATAGATGATGTTGTTTAAATAAGGTCTTGTTTATAAATGTAGGGCCTGCTCACCGAGGAGCTTGGCAGTTCCGTATCAAGAGCCGAGCACGATAGCTTCAGCCTCTCGTCGGAGTCAACAAACTTCGGCCGATTGGTACGGATATATCGTTGTTTTTTTACTTCAATTCCGCAGCAGCGGGAGCGTCAGCGAGAAGAGTCGCGCTTGACTGGGAGATCGGCCCCGCTGGGATCGAGGGATCACCGGCAAGCAATCGCGGGAGCATAAGGGCTTTCTCTCTTCCTGTAACGACCCAGAGGATATGGCGGGATCGGTTCAGAATGGGATAAGTGAGGGTCATGCGGCGGCGGTTTTGGTAAACGCCGGTAAGAGCAACTTCTGCGCTCTGAACCTCACAAACCGGATCGCCCGGGATGAGGGAGGCCGTGTGGCCGTCCGGTCCTAGCCCCAAGTGAGCCAGATCGATCACCGCTGGGTTTCCACAAAGACTTTGCAAAAGCGTAGTGTAATCTTGACAACCCTGCTCCAGATCTTCCCTTTCGACTGGCATGGCGTGGATTTGGTCCTCTGGAATGGGAGCGTGGGAGAGCAAACTCGCGCGAAGATGAGTGAGGTTGCGGTCAGGGTCACCAGCGGGAGCGATGCGCTCGTCAACTTGAATGACGTGTACTTGGGCCCATGGGACATCCTCGTTGGCAAGCGCGCGTAGCATTTGCCAAGGCGTGCGACCGCCACTCACGGCCATAACAAACATTCCACGGGCGGCAACGGCACTTCGCGCATCCCGGGCGATGATTTGAGCAGCGCGGGCAGCGACATCATCGGCGGTGGACAGGGTTTCAATTTGCATGCGGGATTTCATAAACACGGAACGGAGCGCGGTCACGCTTTCAATGAAATCGGACCCGAGAGAAAAACTCGCGCATCCAGTGCCGGCGGCGGGACTCGAACCCGCACACCCCTTTCGGAATAAGGGATTTTAAGTCCCTTGCGTCTGCCATTTCGCCACGCCGGCATTTGGTGATCGGCTACCCGTAGGAGCCGTTCGCTGTGTGAATGGAGCCGAGGTCCCAAGCACAAACGAGCGCCGAATCTCTCCCTAGTCCCGTTCCTCCGCAAGAGCAAAATCGCGACACCCCCGCGTTCCGACTTTAAAATTTAGACCTTCCTGACAAAACAGGCCTTCAATCCCATCGCCGCACCTTCGATCTTGCAGGAAATCTCATGGTCGCCGTCAACCAGACGAATCCCCTTGGCCTTGGTGCCGCCTTTAAGAACTTGGGATGATCCCTTCAACTTAAGATCCTTGATGAGGGCAACGGAGTCGCCATCGGCAAGAATGGTACCGAAAGCATCCTTCACTACTCGCGCTTCTGGGGTTGCCTCGCCGCGGGGCCATTCATGCCCACAGGTGACGCACTCCCACCGTTCCGCGTGCTCAAGGACTTCAGGCATTTCACACATCGGGCAAGCGGGTTTATTCATATCCGGCAAACTAGTCCGACAAAGCCAAGGTGAGCAACAGTCGACTTGAGCCCCGATATATGGACCTCAGGTGATGGCCCGAAGAAAAAAGCGAGAAATAATATTGTCACGCGAGTCGGATGTGAGAGATTCGCCGCGGCAACTTGCCTAGAAAGGAGGAGGACAAATCAAAATGAAATTCGCAACAATCGCAGCAGTAGCAGCTCTCGCAGTAGCGGCTCTCGGCCTCGGCGCATGCGCCAGCAAGCCAAAAGCAGCACCTGCTCCAAGCACAATCGGTACGTCCAAATAAGACGACCCTTAAGGCCGGGCGGACCGAGTGTCCGCCCGACCTTATCCCTCCCTAGCTTTTTTTCTTTCCTCTACCTTGGCTCGAGTAGAGGTTTTTTTATGCCAATATGGCAGGCAACGTGAAATAAGTTGCCTCAAGGCCGAACTGGCGACCCAATCAGGATCGATGAAAACAAAAAAACTGACAAAATCAAATGCCCCCATCGTGGGAGTCGTTATGGGAAGCCGCTCGGACTGGACGACCATGAAAGAAGCGTCCGCCATGCTAGATCTATTGGGTATCACGCACGAGTGCCGGGTCGTTTCCGCTCACCGAACTCCAGACCTTTTGAGCGACTATGCGAAAGAAGCCGCCAAGCGGGGATTGAGAGCGATCATCGCCGGCGCTGGTGGGGCTGCCCATCTTCCAGGAATGCTGGCTGCTCACACGCACGTGCCAGTATTGGGTGTGCCGGTCGAGAGCCACGCGCTGCGAGGCCACGATTCCCTGCTCTCCATCGTTCAAATGCCCGCTGGCATTCCCGTGGCCACATTTGCCATCGGTGTTGCAGGGGCGAAAAATGCCGCCCTATTTGCCGCCTCCCTCATAGCGTCCGAAATGCCCGCCGTTCTCAACGCGCTCCTCACCTTTCGTCAGAAACAAACAAACGACGTCCTCGATATCTCACTGGATTGAATACGCGAACGGA
>CAIWSO010000302.1 GCA_903915315.1 uncultured Spartobacteria bacterium
AGCCCATGCAAAATGGAGACGCAGCCGGGCACTCAAAGGTGCTCCTCCTCCACATAAAGGATGAGTTTTTTCCGATCAAAAAACTGAATCGTCAGAAGGATGCAAAGCGCATAGATGACCATCCAGAAAGCTCCAATCTCCCAACGCACCGAGCCCAGCGTCCTCAGTTTCACTGTCGCGACGACGCAGGCCACGCTAAAAACCGGAACCAGATTCCACGATTCCAGGAAGGCAGCCATATTCAGAATGGCAGGGAGTCCGCGCCAGCGACGGTGGAGGCACCATGCCGCACAAGCATACCAAACTGTCACCAAATAGAGCGCTGGGGCCGCGATGACACAGAAAAAAACCAGCACCGAGAGCAATCCGTAACCCTGAAACCACAGACCCGCAATGCCCGTGACAATCAAGCTCGCCTGCGAGTTTCCGGCGATACTGAAGCTCAAAATCGGATAAATATTCGCCAGGACCATCAGAATGAGACCCGTTGTGGAAAGCGCCCACGCAGCCGGTATCGTCCGACCAACAAAGGGCGTTTTGATTTCCTCCCCGCATCGCGTGCACCGCAAATACTCGTTTTTAGCGAGATTTCGGTCCAGGCACTCGGCATGGCAACGCGGGCAAATCAGCCAAAGATCCGATGGGATAGGATGGTTCATTTCAATACTTCGAAATCTTATTCAGATCCCAAGATAGTGAAAATCACTTTTCGCGTTTGCATTGGCGTCTGGCTTGACTGCGCACGCGAGCGATTGCAGGGTGGAGGGGTGGATCTTTCTATCTTGCAACGTCCCCGCCGCATCCGGCGCTCCGAAAATCTCCGTCGCCTTGTCCGTGAGACAAGATTGCATTCCGAGGATTTGATCTGGCCGCTCTTTGTCCATGCGGTCGACACCGATCACCCCGTAGAATCGATGCCCGGTGTTTCGAGACGCAGCCTCGACTCGCTCTTGGCAGCCTGTGAGGAAGCCCAGCAATTGGGAATTCCAGCCGTGGCCATTTTTGCCTGTATCGAGGGCTCGCTCAAAAATACCAAGGGCACGTATGCCCTCAAGGACTCAAACATCCTCTACAGGGCGGTGCGGGAAATCAAAAAACGCTTTCCCGAGTTGCTCGTCATTGCCGATGTCGCCTTAGATCCCTACACGAGCCATGGTCATGATGGCATCCTGTCCGAAGACGGTGCCTCAGTGGAAAATGACACCACCGTGGAGGCCCTCTGCCGCCTCGCTGTCCAAGAGGCCGCCGCAGGAGCAGATATCGTGGCCCCCTCGGATATGATGGATGGCCGGGTGGGAGAAATCCGCCGTGCCCTTGATGCCGCCGGATTTCAAGAGACTGCCATTATGTCCTATGCCGCGAAATACAGCTCCGCTTACTACGGCCCCTTTCGCGACGCTGTGGGAAGCCAGATCGGCAAGGATGCCATCAGCAAGGCAACCTACCAAATGGATCCCGCCAATGCCCGCGAGGCCATTAGCGAGGTGCTCCTCGACGTCGAACAGGGCGCCGATATCGTGATGGTCAAACCCGCCGGCCCCTATCTGGACATCATCCGAAGCGTTCGCGATGCCGTCACCATTCCGCTGGCGGCGTATCAAGTGAGCGGTGAGTATGCCCAGATCCATGCGGCGGCTAAACTCGGTTGGCTCGACTATGAGCGGACGCGCGACGAATCCCTCCTCGCCATCAAGCGGGCTGGCGCGGACATGATTCTGACTTACTTTGCCCCCGAGGTCGCTGCCCGATTACGCAATTAAACCGATGAATCCTCGGCCAAAAATCGGGCTCCTTTTGATTCTCTCCTTAGTGATCGCGACAAGCGTGACCATCGCTTTCCAAATAGATAAGCCAGTGCGTGAATCGATCGTCGCCTCCCAAGGCCCGGATTGGAGCAAATCCTTCGAAAAAAAAATCCACGGTTCCATTCGCACCTGGGGTGACTGGCCGCCACTGATGGGTTTCGCCTTGATTGGCGTTCTCCTAGCGCACTGGCGGGGGAACCCTCACTGGAAACGCATCCTCCTTGCAGCCATGATCGCTTCGACTCTCGCCGGAGCCTTGGCGAATACATCCCGACTGACGACCGGACGCACCCGTCCTCGCGAAAGTCCGAAACACGAGCAAGGCTTCTACGGCCCATGGAAAGATGGCCAACTTCTTATAGGCAAAGCCGGATTCAACTCCTTCCCCTCCGGCCACACAGCCACGGCTTTTGGTTTCGCTGCGGTGATCGTTCTTGCCTCACCCGCATGGGGCGTCGCGGCTATTGCAGGAGCCTGCGCTGTGGCCTGGTCCAGCATTGTGATCGGAGCCCACCATCCCTCGGATGTCGTAGTCTCGATCTTCCTCTCCTTCGGAGTGGGATGGCTCGTGTGGCGCGCCGCGCGTCAGCGGTTCATGAAGCCAAAGGACTCGCCGGAACTTCTATGAACTCCTCCTGCGCGGCCACCCAGTCTAGTGCTTCCTCCTTGGATTTCAGAGTCTCCTCGAGCTGAAGCGCCTGAACCGCATCGAGAATTTTTTTGAAAATCGGCCCGGATTTGCGACCGGCGGACATCAAATCACGACCCGTGATGAGTGGCTGGGGGATCAGGGGTTCGGTTGAAAATTCCTCCCGCTTGCGAA
>CAIWSO010000303.1 GCA_903915315.1 uncultured Spartobacteria bacterium
ATGCGAAGAAAAAGCCGACCGCCGAGACGCTGTTCCGCCCGGCGACCATTTGCGCGGAATCTTTCCAAACTCCCGCTGTGTCATCCATCGGGATTCCGGCCTTGAGGTTCTTGTAGACATGGAAGGCGCGGATGAGGGGATTTTCTTTCTGGCTCTCCGCAAATTCCCTCTCGGCCTGATCGATTTGGTGGAATGTCCACTCCATATTCGACTGACCCGCAGCGATCCAAACCTCACCCACCAGAATGTTCTCGAGGAGAATCTTGTTTTTTCCTGCAATCGTCATGCTGCGTGGCGTAGCGGAAGCCTCCAGCGGATCGAGTTCCACCATCCACTTGCGGTCGGGGCCGGGCATGACTTTTTTGACCTGCCCTCCAAATTCGACCGTGACTTCCTCGCCGGCATCGGCCCAGCCCCAAACCGGAGCCTTCACACCGCGCTGGAGCACCATGCCGTTGGAAATAATCGAAGAGAGAACCACATCCGCTTGGACGGCGGGCAAGGAAAGCGCGAGGGCCGTCAGGGATGAGACGAGGATGACGAGTTTTTTCATGGAGTGTTTATTTATGGAGTATTTCAAAAGAGATCGACGCGACGATTATTGCTTCCCAACAAAAGCATCCGGCGAGTAGGTGCCGGTGCGCTTGCGCTTTTCGGCCGAAACCATGTCCGCCACTTTGGGATAAGAAACAAGAAAATTGTGTTCATCAATAAAGTTGAACACGTAGTGGGTCGTTCCCTCGGGCAGTTCGGCAATCACACGGTCGCCATCGATCCGGGCCGGGATAACATACCATTCCTCTACGGGAGTTCCCCCATTGAGCGTGTAGGCCAGTTGGGCTTGGGTAACCTTCGCTCCATTTTCCTTGAAGCTGGCCCAGACGGTGGCCCCATCCCGTCCATGTTCCGCAGGTTTGCACACCGACTCTTTGCGCGGAAGTTTGCCTTGGAAGTTCGGGTTTAAATACGGGACGGAGGCATTCATCGCCTTCAATCGGGTGTAGAGTTCGTTTTTCAACTCCTCCGCCTTCTCGGGCCTTTTTTGAGCGAGGTTCTTGGCTTCCTCGATATCCACCCGCTTCGAGTTGGCTGGGCCGTCTTCATTCAATTGGTAGAGTTCGAGCGGCCTGCCGGAGTAGTGGTTCACGATCAGTTTCCATCCGTCTTTGCGGATGGTGGACTGCTGGGCGACGCCGTGGGGGAAATGCCAAACCATCGTGTCTCGGCGTGAATCGTCCTTTTCCTTCACCAGTGCGGCATCCTCCGGCGCCTTCGCGAGCAGCCCACTCAAGTCGCACCCGTCGAGGTTTTGTTCCTTCGGTTTCGCGGTGCCGGTCCAACTCAGAATCGTAGGATAGAAATCCAGCCCGTTGACCATGACGTCGCTTTCCTTGCCGGCGGGAATGCCGGGACCAGAGATGAGGAACGGGACACGCACGCCCCCCTCCTTGGCATTGATCTTTCCCTTGTCCAAAGGGTAGTTGTCCGTGATCACCTCGCCGGGATGACCCTCCATGCCGCCGTTGTCAGAGGTCAGGATGATGTAGGTATTATCAATCAGCTTGTGCCCCGGGTTGCGCGGGTCTTCGGTTTGCTCGAGGTAGCTGACAAGCTGGCCGACATAGTGATCAAACATCTCGACCATGGCGCAGTAGTAGGGGTTTTTTTGCCCTTCGAGCGACCAGCCATCGGGATCGGTGGGAAAATCGACACCCAACTTGCGGCAGTATTTTTCCAAAAGCTCCCGGCTTCGGCTGTGTATGGGGGAGTGAACCAACCAGGCGGCATAATACAGGAAGAACGGCTTGTCTTTGGAGTCCTGCAGGAACTCAACGGCGTCGAGGGTGGTTTGATCCTTGGGGAACCCGTCCTTGTCGAGTTGGTAGGGATCGTTCTTGTCGGCGGTGGCAAACCCCGTGAGCCGGTGGGGCTTCATAGCCGCACTCTCCCCGAGGTGGTGGCGCGTGAAGTCGAACCCTTGGTCCCCCGGCTGGGGAAAAGCATTGTGGTCAATCGCCATGTGCCACTTGCCCACATGGCCGCTCACATAGCCGTTTTGTTTCAACGCTTCGGCAATCGTCACTTCCTTCAACTCCATCCGGCCACTGATCCAAGGATCCATGATCGGGTGTTTCAATCGATTGTAAGGCGTGGGGGGATTGCCGCCGACTACATGGGTTTTTTGGAGGGCGGCCGGGTGGCGTCCACTCATGATCGCACAGCGCGACGGAGCGCAGGTCGGAGCCGGAGAGTAACCTTGCCGGAAGAGCACCCCTTTTTTGGCCAATCGATCAATGTTCGGAGTCTCCATCGGCGAGGGTTCATCGATGTCGTAGCAGCCCACGTCCTGCCATCCCAGGTCGTCGGCGAGAATCAGAACGACATTCGGAGCGGGTGCCGCTTGGGCCGTGGGAGCGGAGGGCGCTCCCTCGACATGCGCCGTGAGGGAAAAAGCTACGAAAAGGGCCAGAAACAGGATGGAAGGTGTTTTGATCAATTTCATTTGTATTTTGAAAATGTGGGGCGGGCTCGAGCCCGCGCCACATGCGGGATTCAAACTAACGGGTTATTCCTCGACTTATTTTTTAGGAGGCGGCGTGGAAAACTCTAACAAGGTCAGAGAACCGTCCTTGTCGGCATCACGAAGAGTAAAATTCGCTTCTCTTTCCGGACCTTTGGATATGGATGTGTATTCCGCCATAGTGAGCGTCCCGCTTTTATCGGCGTCGAGTTTGTTGAATTGCTTCTGCTTCGG
>CAIWSO010000304.1 GCA_903915315.1 uncultured Spartobacteria bacterium
AAACGTGGGCGCAAGCCAAAAGCCACGATCTCTCTAGATGGGAAAGACAAGGCCTCCAGCGTTCGGAAAGCACCGGCGGTCGTTATCCCTGTGCAGTCAGTCAAACGTGGTCGCAAACCAAAGGTGAGCCTGGCTGTGAATGGAAAAGCCAACGGGTCCGCGAAGTCTCCCAGTATCCCTCCGAAAAAGGCCCCGTCGAAGAAGACGAAAGCCTTGCAACTTTCTCGTTCCGAGAAATCGGCTATGGAGATCGCTCGCCTTCGCGAAATAAACCATCGTCGCCGCACCCTTCGCCGGCGGAGGATGGTAGGCACCCCGCAAAACTAGGTGCGTCGCCGTTCTTGAGGTTAAGTCGCAGGTCCGAAGTGAGCGACGGCGGCGCGGAGCGCACGCTCATCCCCCACGTTGAATTCTTCCCCCGCAGCGATTTCAAAGGCTCGACCATCCGGAAGGGTAAACTCGAGTATGAGAGGACGAATGCCCGGATTTTTTTTCACCAATCCGTGGATGGTCTGCAAGGCGGCATCATCGATAAGAGTGCGTTGAAGGCGTAAGCGCACCGCCTTCACTGAAGCCTTCGGTTTCAGCGCAGCCATGGCTCCCGCCGTCGCGCGAACGGACTCCTCGCGGAGTGTGGCGCGAATATTGATAGAAACAGCCGTTCCGGGGACGAGCAGGGCGGCGTTTTTGGCAAAGGTTTCATCCCAAGCCGTGATTTCGAGTGATCCAGTGAAATCTTCAAGCACCAAAATGCCAAAGGGCTTACTGTCCTTTTTAGAAAACTTTTTTTCGACACTCATGATGAGTCCGGCGAGCTTGAAGCTTCCGTTCTCGGTGGCTTGGGTGACCTGGGAAATGGTGTTGTATTTTCCTGAGTCAAAGTGGCCGGCGTAGCTGTCGAGGGGATGACCGCTGACGTAGTATCCGAGGAGTTCCTTCTCGTATTTGAGCATCTCCAGTTGAGGCCATGGTTCGACGGCAGCATTCACCACGGAAGCTTTGGAGGGCATCAGTGGCATATCTCCAAAAAGTGAGACTTGTCCACTGGCGCGGTCTCGCTGTAGCGAGGCCGCCGAGGCCATGGTGGACTCGATCTCCGAAAATAGTTGAGCGCGACTTTTCCCAAGGCAATCAAAGGCGCCGCACTTCACCAGGCTTTCCAAGATTTTTCGGTTCACGGTTCGGGAATCCAAGCGGGAGCAGAACGAATCGAGGGATGTAAATTTTCCGCCCTTGTTGCGTTCGGTAATCGCAGATTCCATCGCGCCGGCACCGACATTCTTGATCGAGGCCAGGCCGAAGCGAATTCCGTCGCCAGAGGTTTCTGGAGAAAATTTGAGATCGCTGGAATTGATGTCCGGTGGACGAACGGGGATTTCCATGCGGCGGCATTCGCCGATCACCTCAGCGAGTCGTTCGGTCGTGCTCGCGTCAAAGGTGAGCATCGCGGACATGAACTCGCGGGGATAGTGGGCCTTCAAATACGCTGTCTGATAGGAAATCCAGCCGTAAGCGGCGCTGTGGGATTTGTTAAATCCGTATTCGGCGAATTTCGCGATAAATCCGAAAATGGCATCAGCGACCTTGGGGGTGATGTTATTGTGCTTCTCGCAACCAGCCACAAAGCGGGCGCGCTCCTTTTCCATCTTTTCGGCATCCTTCTTACCCATCGCGCGTCGGAGAAGATCGGCCTCGCCGAGCGAGTATCCAGCCAGCACGCTGGCCGCCAGCTGGACTTGTTCCTGATAAACAATGATCCCGTGGGTTTCCGCGCAAACCTTCTCGAGGAGGGGGTGCAGGTATTCGACTTTTTTGAGACCCTTCTTGCGCTCAATATATTCAGGAATGAATTGCATCGGACCCGGACGATAAAGCGCGCCAACGGCGATGATGTCTTCGATACAGCCGACATCGAATCGTTTGCAGCAACTGGTGATGCCGCCACTCTCCATCTGGAAAACGCCCAGTGTTTCGCCTCGGTTGTAGATATCAAAAGCGGCTTTGTCGTCGGTAGGAATCGTATCGATGTTGAAATTGGGATTCGCAACGTGAATGAGTCGCACGGCTTCCTGCATGATCGTGAGCGTGCGAAGACCCAAGAAATCCATCTTCAACATCCCTAGGTCGGTGAGCGGTCCCATCGCATATTGGGTCACGACCTCGTTTTCCTTGCCTCGGCAGAGTGGAATGAACTCGTCCAGCGCACGATCGCCGATGACCACGCCGGCGGCGTGGATGCCTGTGTTCCGGCTCAGACCCTCCAGCACAGTGGCATAGTCCCAGAGCTGACGGACAGGAGCCTCATTTTCGATGGCGGCAGCCAGTTCGGGGTTCTTTTCTTTGGCCCCCTGCAGGTCGATATTCAGCTCATTTGGGATCATTTTAGCGACCCGGTCGCCGTCACCATAACTCCAGCCCAACACGCGGCCGACATCGCGAATCACGCTCTTAGCACCGAGCGTGCCGAAAGTGACAATCTGAGAGACCGCGCGTTCGCCGTATTTTTGACGAACGTATTCGATGACCTCGCCACGGCGTTCCATACAAAAATCCACATCGATATCCGGTGGGCTGATGCGCTCGGGATTCAGGAATCGTTCGAAAATCAGGCCGTATCGGAGAGGGTCAATGTCAGTGATGCCGAGCACGTAGGCGATGAGCGAACCGGCGGCGGATCCGCGGCCCGGCCCGACTGGGATACCTTGTTCCTTCGCATATCGGATAAAGTCCCAGACGATCAGAAAATAGCTGATGAATCCGGTTTTTTCGATCACCGAGAGCTCGTAGTTCAGGCGGGTCGTGAGCTCTGCGTCGGTGTCCACTCGGCCGCCGAATCGCATGCGAAGCCCGCCGTAGCAGAGGTCGCGCAGGTATTGTTCGCGACTGCGGGCGTCGGGGGAGTCGAAGTTCGGGTATTTCGGAACACCGAATTCCATCTCGAAATGGCAACGCTCGGCGATGCGAAGCGTGTTGTCGGAGGCCTCGGGGAGATCCGCAAAGAGAGCCCGCATTTCTTCGGAGGATTTGAAGTAAAGTTCGGGGCTGTAGCGCTGGCGCTTCTCATCCACAACCATGGATGCGGAACCAATGCAAATCAGAACATCGTGAGCCTCATGGTGCGACTTTTCGAGGAAATGAACATCGTTGGTGGCCACGAGGCCAAGGTCAAATTCTCGGGCAAGCTTGATCAATTCCGGATTCACTCTTCGTTGGGCATCAAGTCCGAACTCGGTCAACTCGATGAAGTAATTTTCAGGCCCAAAAATATCGCGATAGGCAGCGACGGTTTCCTTGGCCTCCTTCATTCGCGCTCCAGCGATGAGGGTCGGCACCTCGCCCTTCACGCAACCGCTGAGTGCGATGAGGCCTTTGGCGTGAGCTGCCAGCCGCTCCCGATCGACACGCGGCTTGTAGTAGAATCCCTCCAGATGAGCTGAGGTGACGAGTTTGACCAGATTGCCGTATCCTTCCGCATCTGTAGCCAAGAGTGTGAGATGGTAAGCGGAATCCTTGGCCGAGGATCCGTTCCGCTCGAGCATCGAGCCGGGGGCTACATAGACCTCACAGCCAATGATCGGTTTGACTCCCGCTTTGCGTGCAGCTTGATAAAATGGCACGGCCGCATGCAGGTTGCCATGATCCGTCACTGCGACTGCTGGCATGCCGAATGCGGCGGCCTTTTTCACCAACTCACCCACGCGCACCGAGGCGTCGAGGAGGGAGAATTCGGAATGGCAGTGCAGATGAACAAAAGACATGGGCGCTAACTTAACTCACTGTTGGGGCTTTTGTCCAACAAGGGCCAAAACAGAGAAACTAGGCGAAAATATCTTCTCCCCCGACCCGAGCGACAGAGCGCCGGATGCGGAAGACGTGAGCAGGTCGGGAATGCGGATCGAGCGAGATGAAGTTGCGCGATCCCTTCCACTCATATCTCTCGCCCGTTATCAAATCCTCAACGTGATAGACCTCGTCAGCGGTTAACCCGAATTCTGCCAATGGGACATGAACAAACGCGGTCTGCGTGTTTCTGGGATCGACTGTTACGGCCACGAGCAAAGCCTCATCGAGGGAAGCTGTGGTTTTGCTGAAGCAGAGGATTTGGTCATTCTCCGCCGTGTGCGTCCGAAGATTCGCGTATTCTCGAAGTGCACGGTTTTCGCGACGGATTTTATTTAACCTAGTGACGTAGTCCTTGATATTCCCTGGGGCATTCCAATCGCGACCCTTGAATTGGTATTTTTCCGAGTCGATGTATTCCTCTTTGCTCGGAACCGGCGCATTTTCGCACAATTCGAATCCGCTATAGATGCCGTAGACGGGCATCGTCAATGCTGCCAGCGCGGCGCGAATCAAAAATGCGGGTCGTCCGCCCTGCTGAAGATACTCAGGAAGGATGTCAGGGGTATTTGCGAAGAAGTTAGCGCGGAAGTATTCCTTCATCGGACCTTGGGTGAGTTCGGTCAAATACTCGGTCAACTCGTGTTTCGTATTCCTCCAAGTGAAATAAGTGTAGCTCTGCGTGTAGCCGACCTTGGCGAGTTCCTGCATCATGTTTGGCTTGGTGAAAGCCTCGCTCAGGAAAACGGTGCCTGGGTATTGCAGCTTCACCTCGGCGATGAGCCACTCCCAGAAAGCGACGGGTTTGGTGTGTGGGTTGTCCACCCGAAAGATCCCAACGCCATGCCCGCACCAGAAAAGAACGAAGTCCCGCAATTCGTCCCAGAGTTCCTTCCAGTTCGGATTGTGAAAATTGAGCGGATAGACGTCCTCGTATTTTTTGGGGGGATTCTCGGCATACTTGATTGAGCCGTCCGGACGCTTGAAAAACCACTCCGGGTGAGCTTTCACGTAGGGATGGTCGGGGGAACAATTGATTGCAAAATCGAGCGCGATTTCCATGTCGCGTTTTTTGATTTCGCCCACGAGCCAGTCGAAATCCTCCAACGTGCCGAGTTCCGGCGCCACATCCTTGTGCCCACCTCCATTGACTCCTTGACGATTGTTGCCGATGGCATAAGGCACGCCGGGTTCACCCGGTTCGCAGCGAAGAGAGTTGTTTCGGCCCTTCCGGTTCGTTGCTCCGATCGGATGGATAGGAGGAAAATAAATGACATCAAATCCCATGGTCTTTGCATCGTCGATCCGTCCGAGGCAGTCGCGGAATGTCGAGCCCGAGTCCGTCTTTCCTTCGGCGGAGCGGGGGAAAAATTCATACCAAGCGGCGAAGGTGGCGCGGTCCCGATCGACCCATATTGGATGAAAGGGTTCCGAGATCGTGGAAAGCGATCGGTCGGCGTGGATCTGCATGAGGGCGCAAAGGGTGGGATCGTGAGCGAGTTCATGCGCTTGGGCGGCATCAGCGCCACGCATCGTTGCGGCCATTTTTTTCAAGGCCTCCCCGTCCGGCGACTTCCCTGCGCGTGTTGCTGCAGATCCAATAAATGCGGCACCTTCGAGAATCTCGCTTTGAAGGTCGCTTAACCCAGCGGTGAATTTTTTCTCGAGTTCGTGCTGCCAGGAAAAGAAGACATCTCCCCAAGCCTCAATGGTGTATTCCCAAGCGCCGGGTGAAGTCACCGAAAGCGTGCCACTCCAGTTGTCGTTCAGATGTGGTGTCATCGGAGTCTCGCGCCAGATTTTTGACCCAACTTGCCTCCACTTCAACATGACGGCGATTTCGTCGTGGCCATCTTTGAAGACATCGGCCCTGACGGTTATTGTCTCTCCGACCGCTCGCTTGACGGCGAATCGTGCGTTGTCGAGCGAAGGCGAGATGCGACGGATGACTGTGGTTTCTGGGCTTTTGTTCATGGCAAGGTTTTCAGTTTTTGCAGGAGCGGTTCGAGTCCATCAAGCCCCGAGGCCACCTCCAGGAGTGATTTTTTGGCGGCCGGAATATGGGAAAGAAAAGAAGTGCGGCCTTTTTGGTGTCCGAGGAATCCATAGGCGCCAAGGGCCTGCATGAGCCGCTGAATCGCGCACCATTTGTAGGTGGTGTCAAAGTTCGCGTCCACCTCACTGCCATTGGCAATCAATCGGTTTTTGTAGACTTCGACTAGCTCTTCCCGTTCGGAGTCAGTCAACGTCACATACGGATCGTATAAGAGGGAGGCGAGATCGTATTGGGGCAAACCGAAGCGCATTCCTTGGAAGTCAATCAGCCAAGCGGATCCATCGGCGATCATGACGTTCTGGGACTGGAAATCGCGATGCACCAACGAACGCGGGAGTTCGGCCAAATGTGATGCGGCATTCACCAAGGCTGGTAGTTGGGAGAGGCGCTCGACTTCCTCCGAAGAAATCTGGAAGTGGTTTTTCAGGCAGTTTTCAAAAAAATACCCCTGCTCCCAAAGATAAAGATCCCTGTCAAATACTCGCTCCAGCTGGATGTTGGCGTCACCGACAACAGCGGTCGCTTTCAGGTGCATTTGGAGTACCCCATCTAGCGTCGAGGTATAAAGCGCCATGCGCGCGTCTCGCGATTCATTGCGAAAGCTCCAGAGATCGAGTTCGCCCAGATCTTGCATCCAGATCAATCCGTCAGCGGAGTCATGGTGATAAATCTCGGGAACTGGAACTCCTGCGGTCTGAAGGAATCGCGCGATATCGACGTAGTGGCGATTTTCCTCCTTCTGGCTGGAGTATTTCACAAAGATCATCGATTCCCCGCCCATGCTCACGCGGTAGAACTTTCGTTCGGAGCCACCCTTCTCAAGGGCGACCACGGAAGGGCTTTGGCTGGGATTGAGCGAAAATCGCTCACTCGTCAGAGAGATGACATCGGCGTCGGCAAGCATGGTTATATAAACTGGGATTGTGGCTTTGCCGTATTCCAATACCTCCCGTGGGCAATAGGAAAGCCAAATCACCCATGACCCATCGCCACAGGTTTTCTTATTCCGGCCAGTGCGAGAAAGTCAGTGGGAAGGTGGGTATGTGAAGACCTTCCCGTTCCCAATGGGAAATTGATTTACATGCTTTTAAGAGTTGTAAATTCTGATTGGTCCAACGATGGCAACCGGACCCAAAGATCTTTATCAAAAGTGCAGGGACTACAGAGACAGCGCGGATGCGCGCGCCCAAGGTTTCTACCCCTACTTCCGTTCGATTGAGGAACCCCACGGCAATTACGTGGTTTGCGAGGGGGAACAAAAGATCATGATCGGATCGAATAACTATCTCGGTCTGGCTCAGGATCCCCGCGTCGTCGAGGCGGCCTGTGATGCCACCCGTCGCTATGGTGCGGGTTGCACGGGGTCGCGCTTACTCAACGGAACTATCAAGCTGCATGTGGAGCTCGAGGAGGCGTTGGCAGATTTTCTTGGGCGCGAGGCTTCCATTCTCTATTCGACGGGTTTTTTTGCAAACCAAGGTGCACTCGTTGCGCTGACCGAAGATGGGGACGCGATCCTTTGCGATCGTGAAAACCATGCGAGCATCATCGATGGGTGCCAGTTCGCTCCAGCGAAGCTCATTCCTTTCCGCCACAATTCCGCAGAGTCTTTGGAAAATCGCCTCAAGCGTTTGTCGGATGAGGCCGGTCGGATGGTCGTTTTAGATGGGGTTTTCAGTATGTCTGGCGATATTGCCGACTTGCCGACGATCGTTCCCGTGGCGAAACGTCACGGCGCGATGGTCTCTGTGGATGAGGCTCATTCGCTGGGCGTTCTC
>CAIWSO010000305.1 GCA_903915315.1 uncultured Spartobacteria bacterium
AGGCTTTGTTCCTGGCTGGTTGAAGAGAATTGTCTCTTGGAATTGATAGATCCCGGGGGATTTATACTCGCTCCAGAGAACCTGCTTGCGGACTACGACGCCATCAGGATAAGCGGTCCAATATTCATCCATCCAGTCGCCGGGATAGGTTTCGGTTTCAAATATAATCTTATGGGAAATCGAAGCCAGGGCGTAGCGCCAGTGGATCACCGCACGGGCGGGCGTATTTTCGATAATGCGGACATGCGAGTAGCGGCATTGCTTGTCGCCCATGGCTTCAAAGCACTCGCCGGTGCCAAAGTTCTCGCCGCTTTGGTCGGTCATCCAGATTCCGTTTTCGCTGACCAATGCGGGAATGTAGCCGGTGCCGCGCCAGAAGACGAGTTTCACGGGACTGTTATCGAAACGCACGACCACATCGGGCAATTCGCTTCCCTGCCAGCGTGAATCCCATCCGGGAGCATACTTGAGCTTCGCGTAATAAGCGCCGAATGGCTTGGGATCATCGGTGCCGGATGGCATTTTTCGGAATTGGAGGGGCTGGATATTTGCGACCTTGATGGCTTGGAATTCCTTGCGGATTTCTTCATCGGTAAGTGCCGTGTTCCGGATTTCCAACTCGTCGAGGAGACCGTCGAAATACATCCACGATTTGAACGCCTGACTGGTTTTGCGTTCCGTGAGGGCAGGGGTCATTTTCACCTGCGTTTTTCCGATGACGGTCGGGGTGGTGTCACCCATCACAAGTTTTCCGGCGAAGAGCAACTCGCCCGCTTTTTCTCCATCGATGTAAAGGGAGATGCCCTTACTTGCATCGCATACCATCGTCACGTGCGACCACTTTAGCAGAGGGATGGCCTTCTCTGAGATACAGGTCTTCCAACCAGAGTCGGTCGCAACCGACCCGACCAGTTGTCCAATCTGATTGATGCCGAAAAAATATCCCTTCAGGAAGTCCTGCTGGCAATTAATGATGGCCGAGAGATTCCATGAATACTCCTGTGGAGCCGCCCAGCCTGAAATGGTGAAGCGTTCGCCGAGGGCGGGCGACTTGTCTGGAGGGATTACGACTTCCGTGTTGAAGGCATCGAAAACGAGGGCTTTTCCGCGTACGCCTTCGACAAATTGCGTCGGATTCTTGGGCGACTCGGTGATCGTAAAGTTACCTGGCGCATCAAAATCCCATCGCGATTCAGCGGGGGAGTGGATTGATGCAGCGAGGATGAAAAGAATGGGTAAGAGTTGATTCTTCATGAATTTTAGTGAGATTGCAGAGGCTGACTTGTAGAGGGCGCTGAGGTGCTGAAGTGGATTCCCTCATCGTGCAGTTTGCCTTTCAGTACGGCGAGACGGATGTCACAGTTCTTTTGATCAAAGTAACCATCCGGAGCGTAATACATGTAGTGAAGGTCATCGGTCACTTTCAGGATTTCGGCATCGAAACCCTGCATCAGCCTTGAGTTTTGGACCTGCCAATGCACTCCGTCCAGTGAGGTGGCGTACCCGGTCCAGCAGCCCTTGCATCCTGGTCGCTTGAACTCGGCGAAATACATGAGCCATCGACCATCCTCCTGAAAAACATGTGTGAATTTGTGCATAGAATGAGCTGGCAAGCCTTCGATGCGCACTGGTTGGGCGTGAGCGAAATCGAATTCTGTTTCGTTTGACGACCAAGCTATGCGCAGCCCGTTAGGTTCATGCTTTCGATCCCAGTAATACATCGCGTAACGACCACTAGTAGGGTCATGAATCACATGGTCATCTTCGACATGACCGAGATGACTGATTTGTCCGTGCTTCACAAAGTGCACGCCGTCCGAGGAGGTCGCGTAGCCCCAGTCACAATGGTTATCCATGCCGCCCCCATACCACATCTTGAACATGCCATCCTCGTAGATCACAAATGGATCCCAGGTGCCATCGCGGTCCCAATCATTCGCAGTGCCATTAGTGAGAACTGGATTTGCTGGATCCTTGTTCCAATGAATGCCGTCGTTGGAGGTTGCGTGGCC
>CAIWSO010000306.1 GCA_903915315.1 uncultured Spartobacteria bacterium
AGACACTGGTCTACTTGCTCGCCACCGATTCCCATTGGAACCAAGGAGCATGCCGAAGCACACAGGCGGCGCCTCCGGCTCGTAGAGCCTACGGATCGGAGAGACGCGCTGTGCCCCTCTCCTAAAATCCAAAAGCAAGCTGCTTTTGGTATCAGATATCGCTGGTGTGTTCGATATGGACTGTAACATCGCTCAGGTGATGCCCGCCCGCCATGAGTGCGTCTTTCACCAAATGGGAGATGTAGTGCCCGCTGGCCACGCTCATGTCCCCTAATACTCGCACATGAAGATCGGCGATCAAAGTGAGGCCGCTTTTGCGCACACGGCATTTTTCCACACTCTCGACCCCCTCGACTTCCCGCGCGGACTCAAGAATTTTATCAATCACCGCCTGCGGCGCTTGCTCATCCATCAATTCCCCGAGAGATCCTTTGAGCATGAGGATGCCATTCCAAGCGATGATGCCGCAGGAAAAAAGGGCCGCCCAGTCATCAGCGCTCACAAAGGCCGCTCCGCCAATAAAACAAACCAATATTCCCGCAGCGGCGGAAAGAGAAGTGAGGGCATCCGACCTGTGATGCCATGCATCAGCCTCAAGGGCGCGGCTTTTCACCTCACGACTCCTCGCATGTGAGACTCGAAATAGGGTCTCCTTAACGAGCACCACAAATAACAAGATACCGAGAGTATAACCAGCCGGCACGGGACGATCGGCTGCTCCATAGAGTATCTCCTTGAGGCTATTCATAGCCACAGCAACACCGGCTCCCAGCAAAACAAGGGCACCGGCAACGCCAGCGAGGGATTCCACTTTCCCATGCCCATAGGGATGGGTTTCGTCTGGGGGACGCTCCGCATATTTGAGCGCGAGCCAGATCATCGTGGAGCTAAAAACATCCAGAGTGGATTCAACCCCATCGGCAATGAGCGCGTCCGCATGCCCGAGCCATCCCGCCGTGATCTTAATGGTGGCTAGGAGGGCATTAAGAAAAATGCCTACCAAAAGAACCCTTCTCCCCCTCCGTGCGCGTTCTGCCAGCGTGTTCATTTTCGGATAACGCTGACGATCACGGATCCCGATACGGAGACTACTTGTCAGATCCCGGACCAATAGTCCGTTCTCCGATCAAAAACTCCTGCAGGTCTCCGATAATACGAAGAGTGGTATCTTGGGTTTTCTCTGCGGTTTGTGTAGCAAGGTCGGAGACTTTTCCAACCAGCCCTCCCACCTTCTTGGTGTCAGTCTCACTTGTCACCCCTTCTGCCAACTGCATCGGAACGGCAAGAACACCGGTATCAGCAGAAATTCCCATGGTTCCAACCAGACCACCCAAGCTATCGTAGAGCTTGACTGTCCAAACGGGCGATAGGGAGTTGGCGGGGACTTGCAAGGTGTAATCCAGCCAATGAAAACTCACGCGGGTGGCAACAGCCTCTGCTTGCACGGCCTGAAAGAGGGCCGGCGCATCAACAAGCAACTTCGAACTGTCGATCACCGGAGAATTGGCAACCTCAGTGAATCCACGCAAGGGCGTACGCTCGGCTGTGATGAGCCCATTCGAGATGCCAATCTCACGCACACCGCCGCGGGCCGTCGGATCGGCAAGTAACATAGACCATTCGTTAGGAAAGGGGTCGCCTTTTTCACCCTTGATCTCCACAAGACGAGCATCCTTGGCATAGGGTTGGGATTGGATTGTTTGAAATGCCAAAAGCACAGAACCCGCCGCGCCCGCAAAGACGCTAGTCGGAAGGCCTGACATTAAAATGATGGCCACACAGCCGCTGAGGAGGGGGTGTTTATTGAACATATTCATATCCATCTAAGGCAAAATCGCAAAAATCTCAAGCGTGGACACGATGTCCACGCTTCCGATTGAAGGACCGCCACCGATATCTGCTATCCAGCTGTCGTCTCAGTAGGCGCTTCCTCTTGCTTGGAATGGGTAATCACAAAACCAAGCTTCTCACCATCCTTCTGGACGGCAACGGTATCACCTGGCTTGATGTGTCCACGGAGAACCTCTTCAGCCATGGGATCCTCGATGTAACGCTCGACCGCGCGGCGCATCGGACGGGCACCATAGGTGGGGTCGTAGCCCTTGGTGATGAGAAATTCCATCGCGGTGGGGTCCAACGTGAGGTGGATGTCCTTGAGTTTGACGCGCTCGATGACCTTCTTCATTTCGAGCTCCACGATTTTGACGAGGTCGTCTTTTTTGAGTGTGTGGAAGACGATGAGGTCGTCGAGACGGTTCAGGAACTCGGGTTTGAAGACACGCTTCGATTCCTCGAGGATTTTCTCCCGCATGACATCGTAGTTCTCAGAGTGAGCAGGAGCGCCGAAACCGAGCGACGTTTGCTTTTTGATCAATTCGGCTCCGACATTCGAAGTCATGATGATGATCGTATTTCGGAAATCGATCTTGCGACCGAGGGAATCCGTGATTTTCCCTTCCTCCAGGATTTGAAGAAGAAGGTGCATGACGTCGGGGTGCGCTTTTTCGATCTCGTCAAATAGGACGACAGAGTAAGGTTTGCGGCGAACGGCTTCGCTCAACTGACCGCCCTCTTCGTATCCAATGTAGCCGGGAGGTGAGCCAATGAGGCGGGATGCCGTGAACTTCTCCATGTATTCGCTCATGTCGATCTGGATGAGTGAATCAGCCGTACCGAACATGAACTCCGCGAGAGTGCGGGCGAGGAAGGTTTTTCCGACACCTGTCGGCCCAAGGAAAATGAAGGAACCAATCGGGCGCTTGGGATCTTTGAGATCGGCGCGGGAGCGGCGAAGGGCCTTACTGATCGCAACGACAGCCTCGTTTTGTCCGATCACCTTTGTCTCGAGTTCGCTCTCCATAGCGAGGAGCTTCGCTGTCTCTTGTTGCTCGATGCGGGAGAGTGGGACGCCGGTCCACTTCGATAGAACCTGCATGATCTCATCCGCGCTCACGATGACTTCCTTCTCTTCTTTATTCGTGCGCCATGTCGCGAGAACGCCATCGAGCTTGTCTTTGGCTTGCTTCTCGGAATCGCGCAGGGCAGCGGCTTTCTCGAAGTCTTGAGATTTGATAGCCGCTTCCTTCTCTAGTCGGATGGTCTCGATTTCAGCCTCGATCACCTTGATATCCGGCGGACGGGTCATGGCTCCGATGCGGGCGCGTGAACCCGCCTCATCCATCAAATCGATCGCCTTGTCGGGCAGGAAACGACCCGTGAGGTATCGGTCGGAGAGCTTCGCTGCCGCTTCCAAGGATTCGTCGAGGAATCGGGCCTTGTGGTGCGCTTCGTATTTTGGACGGACCCCCATGAGGATCTGGATCGTTTGATCGACAGTCGGAGCTTCGACCTTCACTTGTTGGAAACGGCGCTCCAATGCGGCATCCTTCTCGATGTATTTGCGATACTCGTTGAGGGTGGTAGCTCCGATGCACTGCAACTCGCCGCGACTGAGGGCTGGCTTGATGATATTCGACGCATCCATGGCTCCCTCAGCGGAACCCGCACCCACGATGGTGTGAAGCTCATCAATGAAAAGGATCACGTTTTTATTGCGGCGGATCTCGTCCATCACGGCCTTGATGCGCTCTTCAAATTGCCCACGATACTTCGTTCCCGCGACCATCAGGGCAAGGTCGAGAGTGATGACGCGTTTGTCTTGCAGAAGCTCGGGGACGTTGCCGGAAACAATTTCTTGGGCGAGTCCCTCGGCAATTGCTGTTTTACCCACACCCGCCTCACCGATGAGGACAGGGTTGTTTTTGGTGCGGCGGCAGAGAATTTGAATGATGCGCTCGATCTCGTCTGCTCGACCAATCACGGGGTCCAACTCGCCCTTGCGAGCCTGCTCGGTGAGATCGCGGCCAAAGGATTTAAGCGCGGGCGTTTTGCCCTCACGGCGACTCGATGGGGCACCTTCCGCTGGCAAGGTATCGCCTTCCTCATCTGGAGCAAAATTAGGATCCAGCTCGCGTAGAATCTCATTGCGGGTGCGCTCGATGTCCACCTCCAGAGTTTTTAGAACTTTCGCAGCAACACCCTCACCCTCGCGCAGAAGACCGAGAAGAACGTGTTCGGTGCCGACGTAGGAATGCTGAAGGCTTTTGGCTTCCTTACCGGCCAAAGCGAGGACTTTTTTGACACGAGGAGTGTAAGGAATATTCCCAACCATCTTCGTCTCTGGGCCGGAGCCAACTTGTTTTTCGACCTCCATGCGCACGGTCTCGAGGTCGAGGCCCATCTTTTGGAGAACATTAACAGCCACACCTTGGCCGAGTTTGATGAGGCCGAGAAGAAGATGCTCGGTTCCCACGTAGTTGTGGTTGAACCTATCAGCTTCTTTGCGGGCCAGAGCGAGCACTTGCTGTGCCCGTGGAGTGAAGTTGTTCATCATTTTTTTTCGTTGGTGGCAGAGGTTGGAATTTTGAGTCGGTCGATATCTGGCTGCGGAACCTGTAGCAACTTTGCGCGGATTATCGTTGCGCGCAAGGCGTCCCTTTCCTCGGAGGACATTTTTTGCGTTTGAGCTCCTTTTTGCAGATGGGCCGGTTGAGTCTCTATGAAAAGCTCGTCAATCGGAAAGCGGTGGGCGTCGGGAAAAACACAAAGATCAATTCCCAGCTTGATAATCGAGAGGAGATTCAGCGCTTCCTTGGAGCTCATCGAATAGGCCTGGGAAAGCAGTCCGTAAGCTCGTCCGACCTGATCGTGGAGAGTGATCGGTTTGCGCTGCGCCAGAAGGGCGCGGGCATTTTGCTCGTGCTCGATGATCTGCTCGATCACACGGTTCAACCTGCCAATGATTTCCTCTTCCGCTTCACCCAGGGTCGTTTGATTGGAAACTTGGAACAGGTTGCCCATGGCCTCAGTCCCCTCCCCATGCAATCCGCGAACAGCCAGGCCGATTTTATTGACGGAATTAATGATTTTATTGATTTGGTCGCTCATCACCAACCCCGGAAGGTGAAGCATCGCGGACGCCCGCATTCCGGTGCCCACATTAGACGGGCAGGCCGTGAGGTAGCCGAGGCGGGAGTCGAAAGCGAAGTCCAAAACCTCTTCCAACTCGCTGTCCACCCGGTTGATCATTTCGTAAACTTTATCCAACTGGAGCCCGCAACAGATCGCCTGCATGCGAAGGTGATCCTCTTCGTTGATCATGACACTGAGGGACTGCGGCGCATTCATCACCACAGCGCTACCAACGCCCTTGGCAGCATGCTCGCGACTGATCAAATGGCGCTCGACGAGCACCTGCTTTTCCAAAGAGGAAAGGGTCTCCAGATTCTCGGAGTAGGATTCCGACATCTCGGGCAAATGCTCAACGGCATCCTTGACCAACTTCACCACCTCGAGACGTTCCGCTTTTTTGGCCCAACCCGGAAAGGGTTTTTTGCTCAGATTTCGAGCGAGGCGAACGCGGCTACTGACGACAATTTGTCGGTTGGGTCCGTCGCCCGAAAGCCACTCACCGCTGTTTGCAATGATGCGTGAGAACTTCATTTGGGCAACTCGGTCTCCACTTGTTTGATTTGGTCGCGGAGGTTGGCGGCGAGTTCGAATTCCTCGGACTCGATCGCTTTGCTGAGATTGGCTTGGAGGGATTTGATTTTCTCCCCATGCACCCTAGCGGCACGGTAGGCGACCGGAGCCTTTCCTGTGTGGGTGGTTCCTTTGTGCATGTTTTTGAGCATCGGCTCGATGCCTTCGGCGAAGACCTCGTAGCAGTGACTGCAGCCGAGGCGGCCGGTTTTTTTGAAATCCGCTTGAGTGAATCCACAGACCCCGCACTTGAGCGCAGCGGGGGATTTTTCAATTTCCTGCGATGCGCCGATGCCGAGAAGAAGATCCGCCAGAGCGAACCCAGTCGGGTCGTTAACCCCTTTTTCCTTAGAGCAAGCCTCGCACAGGTTCACCTTTTGCATTTTCCCATCGACGATTTGCGTGAGAAAAACCGTGGCTTCCTTGGACTGGCAGACATCGCATTGCATATTCTTATTTATAAATCGGCTCGCCGCTCGATGCTGTCAACTCGCGGAACCGCTCGATGAGCTTGCGCGTGAGCGGGCCGGGTGTGCCGGAACCGATCAGACGCGTATCCAGCTTCACCGCAGGAATGATCTCGGCCGCCGTCCCAGTGAGGAAACACTCGTCGGCGGTGAAAATATCGTAGCGGGTCATATTGGGCTCAAGGATGGTGATACCGAGCTCGGCGGCCATTTCAAAAACCACATTGCGGGTCACTCCCGAGAGAGCTCCCGAAGAAATCGGCGGCGTATAAATGATGCCTTTTTTGACAGTGAAAATATTGTCTCCCGTGCACTCGGAGACGAACCCTTGCTCATTGAGCATGAGACCCTCGCCCGCGCCGGCGTGCTGGGCTTCGATTTTGGCCAGGACGTTGTTGAGGTAGTTGAGAGACTTCACCATCGGGCTCAGCGCCCCGTGAGGAATGCGGCGAGTCGCACAGGTCACAACCTCGAGGCCTTTTTCGTATTTCTCCTCCGAGTAGAGCGTGATCTTCGAGGCGATGATGAAAACAGTGGCGCGCGGACAGAGGGCGGGATTCAACCCCAGATCGCCGCATCCACGAGTCACCACCAA
>CAIWSO010000307.1 GCA_903915315.1 uncultured Spartobacteria bacterium
ACCGCCAGAGGCGCGAGCAGCAGGACGCCGAGTGAGAGGCGATAGAAGAACCGACAGAACCGACGACAGAGAGATGGTGTCGCGGGATTCATCGGGAGTGCGGTGACGGTGCTGAGTTTTTGGAAGACTCGGGTGTAATTGCCGGCGCCTCTTCGCGGGGAAGGTGGTGGCGTAGGGACTCTATGATCGGCCGGTGGGCGGGTTGATCGGCGAGGTTGGTCCATTCATTTGGGTCTAGGAGATGATCGTAAAGCTCCTCTTCGCCGTTCCGATAATGGATGTAGTGATAGCGCTCGTCACGCACGGCATGGTTGCCTCGCCCATGGGTGATGAGTGTCGGGTGAGGCCAGTCGGCGGATGGAGCCTCGAGCAGTGGGATGAGGCTGCGGCACTCAACATCTTCTCGAGGTGGCAGACCGGCCAGTTCAATCAGCGTGGGGTGGAGGTCCATGATATTGACGACCCGATCACAGGTGGTCGCCTGTTTCTTGCCTGGAGCGGAGATCATCAAGACGCAGCGGGTGGCCTCTTCCCAAAGAGTTACTTTTTCCCAGTGCAGCTTTTCGCCGAGGTGCCAGCCATGATCACTCCACAGGCAGACGATAGTCTCGCGGCCGCCGGGGCTGTTTTCGACGGCGTCGAGTACACGGCCCAGGCAATCGTCGGCGAAACTAATGGCTGCGAGGTAAGCTCGCACGGCCTCCTTCCATTGCTCTGCTGCTCGGATTGTTTCGAAGATGCCTTTGCCACTCCCGTAATCGTCCGGGTCCTCATGGTTGGGCAGACCTTCACCCAATGCAAAGCGTTTGCCATAGGAGCCGATATCGTCGAGGTCGTCCCCTTTTATTGCCGGAAGGGGCACCTGATCGAGGGGATAGCGATCGAGATATTCCTGCGGCACGTACCAGGGCAGATGCGGCAGGTATAGGCCACAGGCGAGGAAGCGCGGACGCTCGAGTGGTTTGGCCAGCTCTTCGACAATGAAATCGGCGACCTTCCAGTCAGGCATGTCGGTTTTCGCCCTCCAGGAAGCGCCCCAGTCGACCGTGCGCCGCAGGGCCAGTCCGTTCAAGGGTGGGTTCGCAATGCCGTGGTCGAGCATGCACTGGCTCTGGGATGGCCAGTAACGATCCCACGAGACGGGATCTTGAGAAGCTTTGCTATGGTGAAAAACTTTGCCCGCGCCGATGGTTTCATAGCCGTGCTGACGGAAGTATTGAGGGAGGGTCGCATGGTTGGTGAGCCTTGGAGAGGTGCGCCAATGATCGTCCCAATGCGCATACACGCCGGTGGTCCCAGGACGCAATCCCGTCAGTAATGCCGTGCGCGACGGATTGCACCACGGGGCTGATGTGTAAGCCCTGGAAAAGGTGACTGAGCGTGCGGCTAATCGGTCGAAGTTCGGCGTCTTCGCAGCGGGAAACCCCATGGCTCTGATCCACGGACGTAGATCGTCCACCGCGATAAACAGGATGTTCGGTTTGGTCTCGCCTGCGTGCATTACAGCAAGCGGAGCAAGCAGCAGGGCGGTAAGAATCGTGAGGGTGGGTTTCAAGGTCTATTTTAGAAAACAGTCCGACATCAACTCGTCTTCCTCGGTTTTGTTGAGATCAAGTAGATGCACATAGGTCACGATCCCGGTCGGGTCTATGAATTCGGTGAAGGTAAGTGTCTGATAGGG
>CAIWSO010000308.1 GCA_903915315.1 uncultured Spartobacteria bacterium
CTTTGGGCATCGGCGACGGTGCCGAGATGCTCCAGATCGGCATCAAAAGTTTTCCCAGGAACGGCTGGAACGGAAATCCGCGCAGCTTGCCCCCGCTTCAGTTGCCCAGCCAAATGCTGAGGCACACGGGCGATGGCGTAGACTTCCGCCAAGTCCAAAACCTCAGCCAGAACTTTGTCGGGATCGATTGGCTCGCCGGGAGCAATCTGGACTTTGTTTACAAGGCCCGAGATCGGGGACGGAAGCGCGATGGTTGGCGGCGGATTGCCCGGCTGCCTGCTCTCCACCAGAACGGCCGTCTCCCCCTGCTCGATGGAGTGGTCGTTTTTCATAGGCACCTCCAAGGCACGTCCAGGAATGCGACTACTGATGACCGCTCGCCGCCCAGGATAAACGGCGATCTCTCCCAACGCAAAAATACTCTCCTCAAACGTCGTTTCCTCGACGAGTTGGGTTTCGATACGCAGATTTTTTACACCCATTTCATCGAGAATCACCGTTTGGCTCGGACGCGACCCTTGGGCCGCGGGGATCGACCAAACGGTAAAGATTGTGAGGAATAAAATGCGATAAAACGGCTTCATAGATTGGATCCACCTAGGGCGCCCATCCAGTCGGCGTAGGCGAGGAAATAGGATTTGCGGGCCTCAATGTCAGCGAACTCAATTTCTCCGAGACGCTCGCGAGCCCGAAAAACGGCTTGGATATCAAGTTCACCGCGGGCGTAGGCCGCCTCGCTTTCGCGGATGTGCTCCCTCGCAGCGGAAAGAACATTCTCCCCGTATTGGGCCGCCGAACGAAATCGTAGGGCCAAGATGCGATGCTTGAGAAGCACTTGGTTCTGCACATGAAACCGCAGGGATTCGCATCGGGCATTCAATCGATCGCGCGACGCGATTTTTTCCGCCACCTTGCCAGAGCCGTTTTGCCAAAGCGGGAGCGGGATTTGAAATTTCACCCCCGCGAGGGCTTCTGGCTCAATGCCCGTGGGCTCATCGCGAAATCTTTCCCCTTCGATGAAAAGCCCCACCCCCACATCCTCCCAGCGCGAGGCATGGGAAAGCGAAACGCTGGTTTCGCCAGAGCGAAGAAGAAGTTCCGCCAACTCCAAATCCGCCCTTTTCCCTGCAGTCTTTGCCTCGGGGATGGAGCTCGGCAAAGCGAGGCTCTCATTGACTTCCAATGCCGCATCAGCGGCGAGCCCTAAGCATTCGCCCAATCGCGCGGATGCCTCCACTTCAAGCACACGAAGCGCCTCCACTTTCGCATGGAGAGTCGATTCCGAGAGTTTCGCCTCTTGCAAATCGAGTTTCGAGCGAAAGCCCGCATCGACGCCCTCCGCGAGGGATTTCGTGAAAGCCGCTGCCAAATCCGCTTGGCGAACAGAGACGGCGACGGCCTCTCTCGCAGCCACAAATTCATAGAACGCTTTGCGGGTTGCCACTGCCATTTGCCATTCCTTTTCACCGACTTCCAGCCCAGCGATTCGCACATCCCAATCCGACAACTCCCGTTCCAATCGAAGGCGACCAGTGAGGGGGAATCTTTGCAGGACTCCCGCCATCACACGCCCCTCAAAAACCCGCCCAACCGCGACCTCGGTCTCCAACTCGGGATTTGGCAGCCTACCTGCTCCCCGCGCACGCCCATCCGCCTCTTGAACCAGAAAGCGAGCGGCAACGAGCTCCTTGTTTCCTTTTATTGCAATAGCGATAGACGATTCCGCAGTCAGTCGCATGGGCCCTTGCGCAGCCATCGAATAGCTTAGGAAAAATAAAATCAGGATCGGCACAACGCTCTTCATCTTGCTTGGGCATAATTCAAACACAACTTTCCGCATTTGTCCTCATCACTTAATTTTGCGACTCAGATTTTGCGCGTGAAGGCCGTTCGATCGGTGTCGCCCCTGCTCCAAGCCCCCCCCTTAAATAGCCAACCGGTAACGAGTGCCCTTCAATCGCCCAGTGCGGACGAGCGCCCCCATTTCAACGAGGCCCTGCAAATCCCTCGTGGCCGTGGCACGCGATGTTCCTGTGATCGCAAGATAATTCTCGGCGCTCAAGCCTCCATTGAATCCCACCGGCCCTTCTCGCGTCATGCGCAGGATGACCTTTTCTTGTCGCTCGTTCCACTTACCGCGCAAGCGATCGATCAACCTCGTCTTTTCGATGAAAAA
>CAIWSO010000309.1 GCA_903915315.1 uncultured Spartobacteria bacterium
CGGATGCGTCGATAATAAAGTCGGGTTGACGACCATTCCAGATTCCGGCGAGTGTTTTCGGACAAAGTTGTAGATTGTCTCCTTCGGCGATAATGTTGGCGCGGCGAGGGATTTTTAGAGCACCTGCTGCGGACGCTGTTTCCTCAAGGATGCGATCAAAAGCCGGTCGCGGAACATTGTAGGCATAGGCTGGAAATTTACGCGGCAGCGAAGAAAAACTGAATGCAAACTCTTTCCCTGGGCCTGGAAAAAAAGTCACACCTGGCTTGCGAACACCGATGGCTGCGACTTGATCCTCGATGCGCATTCTTCGGAACAACGGAATAACGCCGGGCACGAGCGACTCGCCTGCGATGTGCTCCGGTCGGCATCCCTCGTCGAATACCGCCACCTCGTGACCGCGTTGCGCCAACAGCGTTGCGCAAACACTTCCGGATGGTCCACCGCCTATGACAGCGATTTTCATCGACGCAGGATCTTTCCGCTTGGGGTCTTGGGTATGGAATCCAGAAAAACGATTTCGGCGGGAATTTTGTAGCGCGCCAAGTTGCGCCTGCAGTGGCTGAGGAGTTCGGCGGAGGTTACGTTTGATGCCACGACTTCCGCCATCGAGATCGAGCCGAAATGCGCGTGCTGGCGGCATGAGACCCTTGCTTCAATCACGCTGGGGTGGGAGCAAAGAAGATTTTCGACTTCCTCAGGAAAAAATTTCATCCCCCCGATGTTGATAACAGTCTTGGATCGGCCTTGAAGGTAGTAGTAGCCTTCCTCATCTACGGAGGCGAGGTCACCGCTTGAAAACCATTCCCCGTCGCGGAGCGCGGCGGTTCTGCTTTTCCACGGGTCGATGTAGGCATCAAACAAGCCTGGGCCTTTGATGAGGAGATGACCTGTCGTGCCGGGCTCGGTGGGTTGTCCATCGTTGTCCAGTAAACGAACTTCGAAAGACGGCTGAGGACGTCCGATAGCGTTTTGGCGCTTTTCCGGCTCAATGTGGTTGAGAAATGGAAGGCCGACTTCAATGATTCCCAAAGCCTGAGCTGGGTAGATGCCGCTCGCATCCGCAAATCGCCGGGCCACGTCTTCGGGTATCGCCGCTGTTGTTGAAACCGCCAATCGAAGGGAAGGCCAGTGGATCTTTTCATTCCCCGCTGTGAGCATGATATAGTGGAATGGCGAGGCATAAAGCACGGTGACTCCATGGGTATTTGCGGCGGTCAGCAAATCTTCAGCAAGATGCGTTTCAGGAATAACAATTGCAGCGCCTTTCCAGAGATAAAGAAGAATCGAAACAGCAAAATGATGGGACATTCCTAGCACCCAAAGCACACGGTCGTTAGGTCCGATTTGGAGGCCGGAATTCGCAGCCGCGATCCTTGCGCGGATAGTCTCATGGGAGAGCAGGACCCCCTTAGATTCGCCGGTTGTTCCAGAGCTAAAGCGGATGAGGGCGGGATTTATTTTTTCGAATTCTTTTTGCCACGCAGGCTCACGTTCCACGCAGGTAGCTTCGAAAGTAAAGTGGCCAAACTCTTCCGAGCCGGTCATGATGCCGTGGAGGTGCAGGGATTTCACCAACGCATCTTGTTCGGAAGCGGAAGTCTCCGGCGCAATAGGAACAAAGCACGCGTTCGCCCTTAAAATCCCTAATGACAATGCCACGTATTGAAATCCATCACGGCAGCGAAGACCGATCCTTGCATACGAATCGAGGGTGTGTTTTTGTCTGAGTTCCTCGGCAACACGACCGCTTACGCTGTTCAGAAAACTATATGTATGAGAAACGCCTCGATCGACTACGGCGAGAGCGTCGGGATTTACGTTGCGAA
>CAIWSO010000310.1 GCA_903915315.1 uncultured Spartobacteria bacterium
TCGCGAAGTTCATTGAGACGGATCGTTTCTAGGAGCGCCTCGGTGAGGACTTCCTTGTCAAGACCGACCTTCAGGCAAATCGCATGAGCCGAGTCATAAAGCCGATCAATGTGCTCCTCGAGTCGGAAGACCCGTCCATTGTAAAAACGAATGCCCTCAAACACGCCGTCGCCATAAAGCAGGCCATGGTCAAAAACAGATATTTTTGCGTTCTCCTTTTCGTAAAATTCGCCGTCGATATAAATCTTCATTGGGTGCAGTGGGGGCGCAGGATTTTAATATGCGCCAAGTTTAGGATTTTACGGCGATCAGCGCCAGATCACAAGCCACTAAAAAGAGGATTTTTGCGTCAACTCAAGCACCTCGCCGGCAAGGTAAAGCGAGCCCGTCACGAGTACTGGGCGTGAACCGGACAGCGCCAAGTCCAAAGCGGTCGCCAAATCCGCAGCCAACTTGGAGGGAGCGAGAGCAAAGCTGGAGAAGCTTTCGACTGAGGCCGAGCGATCATTTCGGACGGGCACAAAAATAAAATCCGAGGCGATCCCAGCCAGCACTTCGAGCATTCCGGCATATTCCTTGTCCTGCAGCGCCCCGAATACCACTGTGGCCCGCTCGCCTTGAAAAACCTCTCTCCACGTCTCTACCAGCGCGCGCGCGGAATGGATATTGTGGGCCCCATCCAGCACCAACCGTTCGCTCAGAAACTGAAAGCGAGCAGGCCAACTCACGCTCGCTAGGGCATCCGAAATGCATTCACTCGCACACGCTATACCCGCCGCTTTCTCCGCCGCCACGGCGAGGGCAGCATTCCACTTTTGATGAGAGCCCGCCAAAGCGACAGAACCGGACCACGGCCTACTCACAAATTCGAGCACAGATCCGACATCGAGCGCCTTTGCTGCAAGCACAGAAGCCGCTTCTGGAGCCTGTGGCGAGGAAACCGCAGGCACGCCGCTTTTGATGATCCCCGCCTTTTCTCCGGCAATCTGCGGCAGAGTGTCACCGAGCCATGACATGTGATCCATCGCGATCGGGGTGATCACCGAAACCAGCGGAGTCACCGCATTCGTGGAGTCCAATCGCCCGCCCATTCCGGTCTCGAGCACAACAAAATCACACCCCTGCGAGGCAAAGTGATCCAGCGCCAATATCGTGGCTATTTCAAAAAAAGTGGGCCCATTTTCCCATTCCTCGACCGCACCCTTGATCCGCGATATCCCATCTGCAGCCGCTGATCTGGAGATCATTTCCCCATCGACGCGAATCCTCTCGCGAAAATCCATGAGATGCGGCGAAGTGAAGAGCCCAACCTTGTAGCCTGAACGCCGCAAAATGGCATCCAACATGGCGCAAACCGATCCCTTGCCATTCGTTCCGGCAACATGCAGGAAGCGGAGATTTTTTTCAGGACGACCCAACGCATCCAAGAGCCGATGGGTTTTTTCCAAGCCGAACTTGATGTTCGTTTCCCGTGTGGAGTAAATCCACGCGAGGCCATCGTCCCAGGTCACTTTTGCGCCAGATATCCGAGGATGTTCCCGAGCGTGTCGCGCATCTTGTCGCGACTCACAATCAAGTCGACGAGACCATGCTTTTCCAAAAATTCCGCCGTCTGGAAATCGGAGGGCAACGTCTGATGGGTCGTTTCGCGGATCACGCGGGGACCAGCAAATCCGATCATCGCCTTGGGTTCGGCGATGATGATGTCGCCAAGCGAAGCGTAGCTGGCCATCACGCCAGCCGTGGTCGGATTCGTGAGAATGGTGATATAAGGCAGGTTCGCTTGGGCATGCAGGGCCAGAGCACCGCTGGTCTTAGCCATTTGCATGAGGCTCAGCATTCCCTCATACATGCGCGCTCCGCCCGAGGCGCAAACGAGAATGACAGGCATCTTGTTCTTGGTGGAATGCTCGATAATGCGGGTCACCTTTTCTCCAACGACAGATCCCATCGTGGCTGCGAGAAAATTGAAATCCATCACCCCAAGCCCGACCCGATGATCATGGATACGACCTTCACCAGTGATAATCGCATCCACTAGGCCCGTCTTTTGTTTGTAACTTTGAAGTCGGTCGGCATAGGTTGTCACGCCCTTGAAACCCAGCGGATCGACCGAGGACATCTCCGCATCCATCTCCACAAAAGTATCCGCGTCAACTAGGCTATCAATGCGATCGCTGGACCCCAAATTCATGTGATAGTCGCATTTCGGGCAAACCTGCAAATTCTCGGATAGAGCGAGATTATGAATCACCTCGCCGCAAGCAGGACACTTTGTCCAAAGACCCGTCGGCATCTCACGGGTTTTGCCACCAAGTGAACGAAGAATTGGTTTTTTAAAAATCGCCATGGTTTTTTATATTTGGTTTTTACTATCCACGGGCCACGGTGAGCGCCCGCACGCTGGAGGCCCCCCGCTCGAGAAGAACGGCTGCACAGGCATCAAGTGTCGATCCCGTCGTGAGCACGTCATCCACCAACAGAAGGCTTTTATTTGTTACGTCAGCATTCTTGACCACTGAAAACGCATTCCGCAAGTTTTGCCTTCGATTCCTGCGATCGAGGGCGGTTTGTGTGGTCGTATATCGACGGCGTTCCAGAGCTCCCAGAACGGGAATCCCCGCGATGCGGGAGAGATTTTCCGCGATTACCTCGGCCTGATTGTATTCCCTCTCACGCAGACGCTTGGGATGCAGCGGAACAGGCACAATGGCGTCAAACTCTTCGTCGACCAAGCGGGGATCCTCGAGCCCCTCGGCGGCAATTTGGGCCAACACCCGAGCCAGCCAGATTTCCTTGCCGTATTTGATGCGATGGATGAGGTCACGAATGACCGATCGGCTTCGAACGACGGCGACCGCGCACTCGAAATAAAACGCCTCGCCACGACAATTCGGACAAGTGAATTCCCCCGTGGCGCAATCATAGGGCTGGGAGCAGGACTCGCAGCGCGGAGCTTTGATCCGCTCGATGAGGGCCTCGCAATCAACACAAAAATCCACCCCCGACTCCAACCGCTTTTTGCAGTGCGCGCAATGGGGCGGAAAAAAAAGCGTGGCTAGTGGCTCAAGCGCTTCGGTGATCTTTTTTTTCAACATGCCGGAGTCGCAATGAAACAAGCGTCCATGTTAGCAGCAAAACCGCCACTGGAACCAATCCCGTGGGCACCGCCCCGCTGACGACGTTCGGTCCGGCCCAGGGGAGCAACGCATCCGCAGGCTTGGGATGGAACTTGGCCAACAGCTCAAGCCCCTTCTGACCGAATATCCATCCCGCATGGAGTCCGATGGACAAAAACAGCGAACGCGTGCGAGAGGTGGCCACTCCCAAAATCAAACCAGCCACAAGAAGTGACAAAAATCCCCATCCCAGCAACGGCCATGGTGGCGCACTCGAGAACGCCAGCGGGATCTGCTCAAATCCACTCGACCATGTCACTGGATCGCCACGCCCGGACTTCGAGGTTTTGACAAAATGAACCACGCTGAAAATAACGGCAGAAA
>CAIWSO010000311.1 GCA_903915315.1 uncultured Spartobacteria bacterium
TCTCGATTAGCGAGATCGGATGCACTCATCCCCATAACCATGATGACGGTATCGGCCTGTTCGGCCGCGGCCAGCGCCTCAGCGGTCATTTTTGCATCCCGGCGAGTGAGGGTGCAGCCTTTGGCGTAAAGAACCTTACCGACACCGTCCAGCTTCCTGCGGATGCCACCAAGAACATTGATGGGTTTGCTGGCGACTCCGCTATAATTCCCATATTGCGTGGATTGCCCCGTGCCCATCCATCCCCTCTCGAATTCACAGTCGGCGTTAGGGCCGATCACGGCAACCGTTCCCTTTTTGGCGAGCGGCAGGAGGTTTTCGGTGTTCTTCAGCAGCACCATGGATTCACGGGCGCACTCCAGGGCCAGAGCGTCATTCTCCGGAGTGTCGCAAGCCGACAACGGGATCTGTGCATAGGCCACCTTATCGAGCGGATCGAGCAATCCGAGGCGGAAGCGGACATTCAAGGAACGCGCCAGGGCGCGGTCCACATCCGCCTCCGTGCAAAGCCCATTCCGGACTGCCTCTGTCAACGCCATGTAGGTGCCACCGCCCATGGACATACCGCCCATGCACATGTCCATGCCATTCTTGATCGCCCGAGCCGAAGCACCCGCGGCGTTCTTTTCCAGTTTGTGGGTCGCCCAAATGTCGGCGACGGAATCCATGTCGGAGATCACATAGCCCTTGAAGCCCCATTTGCCGCGCAAGATGTCGTTCAGAAGGAGTTGGCTCGAGGAGCAGGATTCGCCTCGGAAGCGATTGTATGCACCCATGATGGACCATGCCTTGCCTTCGACGATGGTGGCTTCAAACGCTGGGAGATAAGTCTCCCAAAGATCCTGATCGTTAGCATTGGCGTCGAACACATGTCGAAGGGACTCCGGCCCGCTGTGAACCGCGTAATGCTTGGGAGTTGCTACCGTTTTGATGAAATGAGGGTCATCGCCCTGAAGACCTTTCACATAGGCGACGCCGATGCGTGCTGTTAGGAACGGATCCTCACCATAGGTCTCATGTCCTCGGCCCCAGCGTGGATCGCGGAAGATATTGATATTGGGTGCTGAGTAAGAAATGCCTTGGAAGACCGTTGAGCCGCCCTGCTTGCGAAATGTTTCGTTAAATTTGGCTCTCCCCTCGGTGCTGATCACGTCACTCGCTTGCTGCCAAAGCGCGTTGTTGAACGAAGCGGCGTTGCCGATGGGTTGAGGGAACACTGTCACCTGGTCCTGCGCCATGACACCGTGTAGCGCCTCGCTCTCCCAGTTATACTCAGGGATACCAAGGCGCTTGATGGCCACTGCGCCACACACGAGTTGGCTGACCTTCTCGCGCAGTGATAGTCGCTTGATGAGATCTGCGGTGCGCGCCTCAGGGCTTTGCGTCGTGTCTTTCCAGATTTCAGGGCCTGAAACTACTGGCACCTGGCTTCCGAAATCATCCGTCGCTTGCTTGAAGTTGGCGGCATCCGCGAGCGCCACTGGCTTTCCATCGGCCGCCTTGATGCGGATGACCGAGAATTTGGCTTTATTTACCGACGCTTGGAATGTCACGCCAAGCGGGCCTCCGATATCGTCAGCGGCATGCTGCACCGTGACGCTCTTCGCGACGGTCTTATTCTTCCCACCGGCCTCCTGAAATACATCCCAACCTTTGGCGATAACGACTGGTCCACTCGACACATCCATCACCCTTTGCCCAGGCTGCGCAAAATAGATCTCAGCCGCCTCGACAATGACGGAGTAAGCTCCGGCAGGAAGCCCCGGAAAGGCGACCGTGAATTGCGTCCCATTGATCTCTGTTTGACCGGATGCGGCGTGTTGGGTCCAGTCACCCCCAGTAATGACCGGCACGATGTCTGCGGCCCTGACCTGAGCTCCGTTGAGAAGGACCAGAACGACGGCGATTAACGAGGATAAGTTCATGGCGTTTCTTTTCATGGTGTTCATTTGCCAGCTTCCAGGATCTGGGTCAGAAGTTGCACCGACCGAACAGGGCGGATGGAATCTACGGATCATTTTACAGAAATCGTCAGCGTTTGTGTCGCTTCCATGGGTAGCCAAATCACGAGATCATCGCCTTCCAAGGTTCTGACCAAACCGGTCGCGCAATCATTTGCGGACACTTTCTGGCCGTTGTGGCTGATTGAGGCGGGCGAGGAGCCCCAGTTTTTAATGACCAGGCAGAGGTTGGAGACTGGAGACTCGGGCGAGGCGAGGATTTTGCAGGTGAGTTCTCGGCCATCCACTCCCTGTTTTTCAAAAAGATAGGCGCGTTGATACGCGTCGTATCCGGAATAGACATACCCCGCAGATTGGGTTTCCAGTCGGGGAGCCGCATTCCAGGAGCGGGCGAGCGGCAAGAGAGAATCGATGGGTTGGGTGGTCATACCCATGAGCGAGCGCACGCGGATGGTCCCATCGGGAAATTTCTCATACTTCTGCAGATCTCCGTTTATGGCGGTCAATGACGAGTGGCTGGGCTTATCGAATGCTTGGGCGTTTCTCCCATCACTGGGAATCTGCGAGACCGGCCAGTGGTTCCAACAGGGAAAGGTCGAGTAGTCCTTGACCCAGCCGAAAGGGAATGGGCGGGTGATCCTCTCGGAGTGGTGGATGCTGAAGGGCCGGTATTTCGACTTGAAGTTCACCATCTCGATGGGCATGAATTTGGGTTCGGGGAAATTCTTAGGAGCGCCATTTTCCCATGAGTAGCTGGCCTTTTTGCCGGCCATGTCCATGAAGGTGATAGCCTCAGACTCCACATTGTCCTGGGGCTTGGTTCCGGGCTGGTTGAATAAGATTGTCTCTTGGAATTGATAAGACCCGGGGTTTTTAAACTCGCTCCAGAGAACCTGCTTGCGAACCACGACTCCGTCAGGATAGGCGGTCCAATATTCATCCATCCAATCGCCTGGATAGGTGTCGCTTTCCCATAAAATCTTATGCGTAATGGAAGCCAAGGCATAACGCCAATGAATCACCACACGAGCCGGCGTATTTTCGATGATGCGAACATGTGAGTAGCGGCACTGCTTGTCTCCCATGGCTTCATAGCACTCACCGTATCCAAAGTTCTCACCACTTTGATCCGTCATCCAGATACCATTCTCACTGACCATCGCAGGGATGTAACCCGTCCCGCGCCAGAACACGAGTTTCACGGGACTCCCGGTGAAGCGCACCACCACATCCGGCAGGTCACTTCCCTTCCAGCACGCGTCCCAACCGGGTGCATACTTGAGCTTGGTGTAATACGCGCCAAACGGCCGCGGCTCATCGCTGCCCGATGGCATTTTCTGGAATTGCAGCGGCTGAATGTTCGCGACCGGAGTCAGCTTGAAAGCTTGCCGAACCTCCTCCCCGCTGAGCGCTTCGGCGCGAAGATCTAATTCGTCGATGAGGCCGTTAAAATACATCAAGGACACTATGGCCTTGCTCGTCTTCCGTTCCGTAAGGGCTGGGTTCATTTTCACCTGCGTTTTGCCGATGCATGTCTCCGCACCGTCCGCAAGAACCGGATGTCCCGAAAAGGCGATCTCTCCTGCTGGCTCTCCGTCAATATACAGCGCGATTCCCTTGCTCGCATCGCAGACCATCGTCACGTGCGACCACTTCAGCAGCGGGATGGACTTCGCCGAGAGGCAGGTCTTCCAACCCGAATCCATGGCCATGGAGCCGACCAGTTGCCCCACCTGATTGATGCCGAAAAAATAGCCCTTCAGGAAGTCCTGTTGTCGATTGATGATGGCTGAGAGATTCGATGAATACTCTTGCGGGGCCACCCACGCCGAGATCGTGAATCGTTCTCCAAGAACCGGCGATTTCTGAGGAGCGCACACCACCTCCGTGTTGTAGCCGTCAAAAACGAGAGCCCTTCCCCGAACTCCGTCCACAAAACTCAACGGATGCTTCGGAGAATCCGCGACTCCCAACTGCTCCCGCGAATCAAAACTCCATAGAGTGTGAGACACGGGGGCTTCTTGCGCACTAAGGTTAGCGGCGGTGAAGCCAGCGACAAATAAAGATCGGATGAGAAGTTGTTTCATGGATTGATTTGTGTTAACATGGACTGAATCTGCACCGGACCGAGCAACCCGGATGGGAGTAGTGCTGATCCAATTGTGTAGGGATCGCTTGTGCTGAAGGTGTAGCGGCCGGTTTTGATTTTTTGTCCACCTAGGAAGCCTGGCGGGCAGTTAACCTCGCGCACATTCGCATCGGCGGGCTGCTTGTCGCCGATCATGCGGTTGGACCAACGGTTGACCACTTCAATTTCAGGTTGGCCACATTGGCGGCGTGCAGCGCGGCCAGCGGCGCCAACAACAAAGCGGCAAGGGCGAAGGAGGTGAGTTTCATGTATCTACTTCTCTATTTTGCGTGTTGCAAAAAGGATTGCTGTTCAATGCGCCATATCCGTGAATTTCCCTTTGAAAAGCGCGACGCGGATGTCGCAGCCGGCCTGGTCAAAAAAGCCGTCCGGGCCGTAGAACATCAGCCACAGGTCGTCGGCGATCTTGAGCATCTCGCCGTCCTGGCCGACAAGAATGTTTGGATTTTTCACCGTCCATTGGAGTCCATCGGACGAGGTCGCGTAGCCAGTGTGACAGCCTTTACAGCCGGGGCGGACGAATTCGGCAAAGAACATGTACCACTGGTCGCCATCCTGAAACACATGGGTGAATTTGTACATCGCCGGGTACTTCAAACCCTCAATGCGGATCGGCTCCGCGTGGGCGAAATCGAAATCGGTCTCATTCGGCGACTGGGCGCGGAACAATCCCATTGGCTCGTGCTTCCGGTCCCAGTAATACATGAAGTAGCGGCCCGAGGCCTTGTCATGCACGACATGGTCGTCCTCAACGTGATTCAGGTCAGCCGCCGGCGTGGGCAAACGCCCTTTCTTCTGAAAATGGGTTCCATCGCTGGAAACTGCGTAGCCCAAGCCGGAACGGCCGTCGAGACCTCCGCCGTACCACATCTTGAACACGCCATCTTCGTGGAGGACATATGGGTCCCACGTGCCGTTGTGATCCCAATCACTGCCGGCGCCACTCGGCAAAACGGGATTGGCTGGATCCTTGACCCAATGAACGCCGTCGCGCGAGGTGGCATGGCCGATCTGGATACTAGCGTAATCAGCGTGAGGGGCGCCGGTGTTGTTGCCACGAACGCCCCACGCCTCGTAGTACATATGAAACACCTCGCCAACCTTCAGTACAGTCATCGAACCTAGGGCACCGGCATCCCACTCGCCTTTCGCGCCTAGTTTTATCACGGGGTTGCCATCAAAGGGTTTGAAACCATCCGTGCCGGCCAGTTTCTCTAACTGGGCACGCGCGAATACCTCCGGTGACGCCGACAGCGCGGCATTTTCCGCAGCCAACGCCGGGGCAACGGCGCAGGCAAGCACCATCAGCCATTTCATATGCATGATCATTGCGTGGGGACTTTCATTTCTTGTTATTCAAAATAGGGTTTGATGCAGGTTGTCGTTTTCATCAACGGGTCAGCAGTTTCTTGCCGTTATTTCCAATGCATCATTCCAGCGCGAAGCTGGCAGGGGCGTACGGGTTGAGGTTGAAAGTGAATTTGCCGTCGGTGATGTTCAACGGTTCGCCGGTCTTCTCGCCGCGGAGGTTGACCGGTGTCGCGGTGGCGAATTTCGCACCACCGGGAAGAGTGACGGTGAGCTCACCGGAAGTGCCCGCCTGTTCCCAGACGCGCAGGAGCGTGCCGGCACTGTCGGGGTTCTGACCGAAGGCAGTGACGATGGTGCCTTTGCGAGAAAGGTTGATACCGGTTTGCTCGGCGGGGAGCGTTTTGCCTTTCCCTGTTGCGGAGACTGCGAGTAGTGGGTTGCGAGCTTCAAGCGCTGGCGTGGCCATGACGGCGTCGGCTGGCGTCTTGGCGTCGAAGGTCCAGAGACGGACGCGTGAGCTCCATGTGCCGGGATACCAATAACGGAAGTTCACGTTCCACTGGTTGTTGTAGAGGTTTAGGTAAACGATCGGCTTCTTGGGCGTGAAAGTCACGGCA
>CAIWSO010000312.1 GCA_903915315.1 uncultured Spartobacteria bacterium
ATAGATGTCGGCTGTTCCCACTGGCTGAAAAAGCGGTCATGAATGAGCTCGTGATACCACCCAAATTGGTCGGAGTTTCCACCTCCACCCGCCTTGGCGCCAGTGCCGGACCCGCTCGCAGACGACCCCTTGCCCTTGGAGTCCGAATCCGATTTCCCTTTGGAATCCGTACCATTTTTGGATGAACCCGAGGCCGCCTCCGCTTTCGAGGAGCCACCGGCTTTGGGAGAAGAACTAGGCGAAGCCGCCGACTTTGCCGCCCCGCTTGGAGACGCTTTTGGTGAGGCTTTTGGAGATGCAGAAGGCGAAGACTTTGGTGAAGCCGCAGGAGAGGCCTTCGGAGACGGTTTTGGTGAAGGTTTGGGAGAGGCTTTAGGAGAAGCCTTTGGCGATGGCTTTGGGGTGGGCTTAGGGGAAGGTTTGGGAGTGGGTTTAGGCGTCGGCTTCGGTGTAGGTTTAGGGGTGACCGATGGGGAGGGCTTAGGCTTCGGAGTTGGGGTTGGGGTGGACTCCACGATATCGGATTTTTCCGGCTTCGGTTCGGGAGTCGGCTCTGGCGTCGCTTCCGGTGTTGGCTCGGGAGTGGGGTCGGGTGTTGCTTCCGGCGTGGGTTCTGGTGTTGGCTCGGGAGTGGGTTCCGGAGTGTCCTTCGGTTCGGGGGTGGGGGCCGACTCCTCTTCTTCGGCCACCTCGGGCGCGCTACTCGCGGCCGAGGCTGCGGCGAAAGAGCCCGGATTCACCCAAGTGATGTCGCCCTGTGGCTTTTGGATTTCACGTTTGGCGAAATAGATAATCCCCGCGATGAGCAGAATATGCAGCCCAGCGATGAGTATCAGATTCCGCCGAAATTGCGGATTTTCCATATCAACGAGCGCCTTCGCCTTTTTTAGGGTCGTCTTTGAGTGTCATCACTCCAACTTTCGTTATTCCCACTCGCTGGAGGATATCCATCACGGCGATGAATTTTTGGATGGGCAGTTCAAAGTGCGGGCGAACCACAACGGCCGTGTCAGCCTTCTCCTGGCGCGAAGCAGCGAGTCGGGACTCAAGATCCTCGGGCGTTACAACATCATTATTGATTTTGAGAACATTGTTTTTATCGATCGAGATATTGAATGTCTCGGCGGGATTAGCGGCTCCGGCGGCTGTGGAGCTTTTGGGAACAACAAGATCCATGCTGTTTTCGATCAGCGGTGTTGTGATCATGAAAATAATCAACAACACAAAGACCAGATCGAGCATGGGCGTGATATTCAGCTCGGTAAGTGTGTGCAGGCTGTGTTTCGATGAATGGCGGCGCATGGGAGCGAATTCGATCTAAGGGCGACGGGACTCGCGGGTTCCGAACTCCACGTAACGATGCTCGATCTCGGACGAAAATTCGGCGGCGAAATTATCTGCCTGCACGAGTAGGGATCGTAAGGTGGTGACGAGAAAGTTGTATCCGAACATCGCTGGGATCGCCACCAGAAGGCTTATGATCGTTGTAATAAGCGATCCGGAAATGCCAGGCGCCATCGCGGCAAGGTTCGCGTTGCCAGCAACAGCAATGCCGGCAAAGGCATCCATCACTCCCCACACCGTTCCCAATAGACCGAGGAATGGCGCGCCACTGACAGCCGTGGAAAGAACGATCATTTGGGATTCCAACCGAAGCGCAGACTCCCCCACAGCGCGTTCCATTGCCGCTTGAACCGCTCGCAATTGCGAGGGCGTAATCTTTTCGGCGGTTTTCAGCCGGGATGAAAATGTCTCGTCCACCTCGATGGATCCCAACATTTGAAAACTCAACTCGGCCGCCCCCGCTTCGTAGATGTCGTAAATATTCGACCCCTCGAAATAAATGTTTTTTTCGTAGATGCGGAGGGGTTGGCGATCCTCGTGAAAAATATCGTAGAAGCGTTCGTTCTGCCGTTTGCAAAAGCTCAGGTAGCGGAACTTCGTCACCATCACCGACCAACTGAATATCGATGCCAAGAAGAGAGCCGTAAGAATGGCCTTCCCCTCAAACGTGCTTTCCATGAAAGCGTAAACAATTCCTGCGGCGATCATTTGTTAGGACTGCACCCGGCAAACGCCGTGCTTGATTCATTCTTCAACTGCATCATGGCCGATTAAATGACACCGCCCCGTCTGGAAAAGCAAAACGAATCTTTTGCCATATGCGCGAATCGGGCTTTTAATGTTGTCCATGCCGTTTTATCGACTCATCGCCGCATTCATCTTCATGGCCATCTGCCAGCCAGCCTTCGCCCAAAGCCCACCCCCGCGCGAAAACCCCTACGATCTCATCGGAAAAATCTTTCAACCTTTCTGGGGCGTTCTTCTGGCCGAGTCGAATGGAGCAAATCGGGCAGCCACTTTGACACTTGCGATGTCGGAAGTCAGCGGACGACTCCCGGAAAGCATGAAGGGAGCGACGCTCACGGCCAACGTGCAGTTTCCGGATAAGGTCAAAGTGCAGGCACCGGTTCTCGGTGAGACCTTCACCATCTGCCGGAACGGCAACGAGGTCTGGGCAACGCCGGGCAGCAAGGTCAAATTCCTGATCTCACAATTCCAAGTGGTTCCCCAAAAAACGGCTCCACTCAATACTCCGTTCCTTCTTCCGATCACCCCGCAACAGGCGATTTTTCTTCCTGCTCTCTTTGCCATATCCCGACCAGATGTCGCCGAAGTTCAATCCTTGAATGGTGAGGATTGCCGGGTGCTGACAACTGGCCTCATGCCGGAGCTCGCTCGTTCCACCCAGGCCGAAGATTTCCAAGCACGCATTTGGGTGGCCGCCGGATATCATCCCCGCCGAGTGGAAGTGAAGCGCAAGGATTTCTCGGCCACAGTCGATATTCGTAGCCTCACCTATGCGCCTTCACTTTCCTCATCGACATGGCAACCCTCGGAAACGGATACCGACGTCTATCGGACAACGCCGGAGATGCTGGAGGGCCTTATTTACATCGTGATGAACTCCCTCAAAACGAACGCCACGGACACCCCTTGGACCGCCTCGAAATAGACGACACCCAGCCCTTTTGATCAACTTCCGAACTTGTAAAGTGCCACGAGCGCCGCGCCGATGCCTTGCGACAGCTCGCCCATACTGGCAGGGAGGATTTGGATTGTTTTTTTCTGTGCTGGAAAAAGCCAAGGCTCAGCGGC
>CAIWSO010000313.1 GCA_903915315.1 uncultured Spartobacteria bacterium
GACTCTTTGTTCATTGCGGCGGATTTCATAGAGCGGGCTTCGGCATGGGAAGAAATGGATTTACGCCTTCGGATTCACACTGGCCTCGATTTCCGCTTCCACATTGGGGTAACGGAAGGGATAGCCATTCGACAAGGCGACCTGGGGAATGACGCGAACGCTGTCCAACATGACCCGCGAAAGCTCGCCGAGTGAGAGGCGAAGAGCGAAGGCTGGAGCGGGTAAAATGGCTGGCCGATGAACAGCCCGAGCAAGAGCCCGGGTGAAATCGGTGTTCCGAACAGGTTCTGGGCACACGGCATTCACTGGTCCGGAGATCGACGCATTGGCAATCGCCCACAGAATGAGGCCGGCGACATCATCGACATGGATGCAGCTCATCCACTGGCGGCCGTTGCCGAGGGGCCCCCCGAGGCCCATCTTGAAAAGCGGCAGCACGAATCGCATGGCTCCACCAGGTCCAGTCACAAAGCCGATGCGAAGCCGGACGATCCGCATCTTTTCAGCGACTGAGCCCTGAGTCGCCTCCTCCCACGCCTTGCAAGTCTGAGCTAAAAAACCGGTCCCTGCGGGTGATGTTTCGCTGACGGGATTCTCTCCCGTGTCACCATAGTAACCGATGGCGGAGGCATTGATGAGGATGCGTGGCCCGTCTGGAAGTCGCGAAAGTCCCTCCATGACGTGTCGCGTCGTCTCCACGCGACTGCGAAGGATTTTTTCTTTTTTTTGGCGTGTCCACAATCCGAGGATCGACTCGCCCGCGAGATTCACAACGGCATCCAGACCGGAAAAGTCCGGAATGGCATCCAACGAAAATCGTCGAAATCCAGAGCGTTCGTTTCTCGAAAAACAAACCACTTCTTGGCCGCTTCTCAATGCCGCCGCTTGTAGGCGTGAGCCGATATATCCCGTCGCGCCAATGATGCCGATTTTCATTTCAGAAGTTTAATTCTCATTTTCGAAAAGCGCGCGAATATTCCCAATGCTCGGATGCTGGCGAATGCCTCATAGAAAGCGAATCGTCAGGGGGAATTTGTAGGATTCCCCGTTGCTGGCACGAATGGCGCCGATGATTAGGAATACGGCCCAGCAAATAACGAGGATGACTGGTAAGGCAATCGGAACGATGAGGCAGGAGCCAAAGAGGGCGACCAAGCCTGCGAGAAAAAACCACAGGCTCCATGAGATATGGTAGTTCAAGACTTCCCGGCCGGCGGCATCCATGCCTGGAACATCGTTTTTTTTCAGCAACCAAATGATAAGCGGGCCGAGGATGTGGCCGAACCCCACTATCACCAGACCCGCCAACGCGCTGAGGTGCATGAGTGTGATCCATTGCCTCGTGTCGGGACCTTGCGACTTCGGTGGAAGCGGCGGCGGTTGGTAAGATGGGTCGGAATTTTCCATTTTCTGAGAATCGCTGTGGAGAGTCGGGAAATCAAGATTAGGCAATCTCCCCAAATTCAAAAAAACGAATGGAAAGCCGTCAAACGATCTGCTATTCATGGCCTCACTATTTATGAAAAATATCCCCCATTTGGCTCTCTCGCTTGTGGTGTCCGCTTTCATCTGCGCTGGTTCGGCTCAGGCACAGTCGCCCGCCGCTGCCGCTGAAAACGAAAAGGCCTACGAGCTTTTAGCAAACGCCGATTATGCCAATGCCGCAGTGGCGTATGACGAAATCATCAAAGGTTATCCTACGGATATTTTGGTGCAGAGTTGCCGAATTCAGCTCGCCATGTGTCAGCTCTACATTGGCGAATACGACAAGGCTCTCACCAATTTGGACGACACATCCAAGGGGATGGAGCTGACGGCGGATCTTGTGATGTTGGTGGATAGTCTGCGTCCGCAAATTTACACCGCGAAAGCAGCTGTCCTTGCGGCAGCAGATGCGGGTCGCAAGGCGGCGTATGAGAAAGCGATCGCGAGTTACTCGGATTTTATCACCAAATATCCGGCACCGAAGTTCCCGGAAACCGAGTCGGCCATTTATGGTCGGGCCATGTGTAAGTTCCAAATCGAGGAATATGGAAAGTGCGCCGAAGATTTGGAGTTGAACATCAAGAGCTTCCCGGCCAGCCCATCGATTCCCTCCACCAACAATCTGTTGGCGATCACCTTTGCGACTCAAGCGGCCCAAATCCTCACCAGCGAAGGTGGAGACAAGGCCAAAGGACTCGAAGTGGCCAAGCGGGCCGAGGAAATCCTGCTCAAAATCATTTCCGATAAAAAGGATCTCGTTCTTATGAACGATGCCAACTACCAGCTCGGTGAAATCGTTTTCATGAGAGGCGCTTTCAGTCCCGAGGAGGAGCGCCAAGCCATTTACAATAAGGCCGCCGAGTTCTATCTGGCGATTCTTCCCAAAGAGGATGTGGAGGAAATGCAAAAGGAAAAAATCAAGTTGATCGGCCCGCAGCGCGTCGAAGCTCTTCGCGCCAAAAACATGGTGCTCAAAAAGAAGCTTGAGAGAGACCTCGAGCGTGAGGGAAAAAGACTCGCTGAAATCTCAGCCAAGCCGGATCAAACGGCATCCGCCTTCCTCAAGGTGGGTGAGATTTTCTTTAATTCCGGAAAACACAACGAGTCCCGGGTGATCATTTCTCACATTGCGCCATTCCTAACAACGGAAGACGAAAAAATGCGGGCGCTATATTACAAGACGATGGGATATGCCGTCCAAAGTGTGGAGGCTCCCGCAGTCAAGTGCTACGAGGAGTTTGTGGCCTCTTACAAAGGCAAACCCATCGCCGAAAACCTGCCGTTTCTTATTGGTAATCTCTACCTCGGCCAAGGCAAAAACGAGGAATCCATCCGGTATTTTGACGAGTCGATCGAGCAGTATCCGAAGGGACGTTTGTCGGGATTATCTGTGGCTCAAAAGGCCCAAGCCCAAGTCGCCCTTAAAAAATACGACGAGGCCCTCAAGACTTTCTCGGACACCATCGCAAGCAATCCGACGCCGGATATCGGACTGATTGCCCAATATGGTATTGCCACCATCTATCGTGACACAGCCCGATGGGATGAGGCGCTCGCCGCCTTTAAGTTGACCAAAGAAAAATATGGCGATACGCCGCAGGGTGCTGAATCGGGCTACTGGGTTGCCGCTTGTATGCAGCAGAAGGGGGACAATGCCGGAGCCGCTCCCTTGTTTGAGGAGTTCATCAAAGCGAACGCCGACCATGTCTTGCTGCCTCTGGCGACATTTGCTCTGGGCAACGCACAGGTCGCCATTGGCCAGAAAGAGGTTGGTCTAGCCACTCTGGCACAGGTCGTCGAGAAGTTCCCCGATTCCTCGCCAGCTCCGTTCACCTACTTCTCTCGAGCGCAGGTTTTTTCCACGGATAAAAAGCCGGATGAGGTGACGAAGCTCATGCGTGAATTCATCGAGAAATACCCGAAGGATGATAAAGTCTTCTACGCCTTCAACAGCATCGCGCAGAACGCCATTGTCGGCGGAAAACCCGATGAGGCTCTCGCGGCCTACTCCGAGCTTGTGGAAAAGTATCCCGATAACCCAAACTCGCCCGGTTCGTTGGTGAAAATCGCGGAGCTCCAGCGGGCACAGGCCGACCGCTTGGCGACGAATTACAGCTCACTCAAGCCCGAAGATCGTGAGAAGTGGAAAGCATCCATCGATGCCTCCGTGGCTTCCTTGGAGAAGCTGATCGCTAACTATCCTCAGAGTGCAGACATCGTGGCTGGTCTCCAATCGCTTCTAACTTGCCAACGTACTTTGATCCGCTCCTCACTCAGGTCGGATGCCGACGTGGAAACTTACTTTCAAGAGGTCGCCGAGAAAACATCCGATCCCGGCGCGAAGAGCAAGATTCTCTTTACGTTAGCCGCTTTCATCTCGGAAAAAGATAAACCTCGTGCCCTTGCCAAGATGGGCGAGGCCTACAATGCCTCTGTGGTTTATAGCCCTAAAGATCTGGACATCTATGGACTCGCGCTCATTGAGAGCGGCAAGGTGGATGAAGCTCAGGCCGTCTTCGAGAAGTTGATGGCCGATTATCCGATCCCCGAAGGAGTCAAGGAAACAGCTGCTCCTACGGCGGTTCAGGAGGCCCAAGCCACAGCTCTCTTTGGAAAGGGTCGCGTCGCGCAAGAACGTAAGCAAACAGCGGAAGCCGGAAAGATGTTCGAGCAGTTGAAAGTTCTTTACCCTTGGTCGCCCAAAGTTCTGGAGGCGAATTATGGTATTGCCCAGTCGCTCCGTGCGGCAGACAAGGCTGATGATGCCATCAAGTTGCTCGGAACAATCATCCGCGCCCAGAATGCCACCGCCGAGCTTCGCGCAAATTCCTTCCTTCTTTATGGCTACATCATGAAGGACAAGTCGGACAAGGAACCGGATCCCAAGAAAAAAGAAGAAGCGCGCGCATCTGCGGTCGATTTCTTCATGAAGATCCCTCAGTTCTACTCGGGCGTTCCTGCCGCCGCTGTGCCCGGTCTCTGGGAGGGGGCCCAACTCATGGAGCAACAGGCTGCCGCCAGCGCCGATCCGAAGTTCAAAGCGCAGCAACTCGGACGCGCCAAGGCTTCGTATGACCAAATCGTGAAGGACTTTCCAAATGACAAAATCGCTCCGCAAGCCAAGGAGCGTGCCCAAGCTCTCGCTGGATCGTGAATAAAAGGGAGCGCGCGGCGGAGCTTCTCAAGCGCCTCCCGGCTATCTATCCGAACGCTCATTGCGAATTGGTCTATTCCAATCCTCTGGAGTTGCTGGTCGCGACGATTCTTTCCGCTCAGTGCACCGACAAGCGGGTCAATCTGGTGACCCCGGGGCTCTTTCGGCGCTGCCCGACTGCGGCGGATTACGCCGCTATTTCGCAGGAGGAAATGGAGGGACTGATTCGTTCAACGGGGTTTTACCGCAACAAATCCAAAAATATCCGCGCCATGGCAACGGCTCTATTGGAAAGGCACGGAGGAGAGGTGCCCTCCACGTTGGAGTCGCTCGCGGCCCTGCCAGGGGTCGGGCGCAAGACGGCGAACGTTGTGCTTGGTAATGCGTTTTCTAAAAACGAAGGGATCGTCGTGGACACCCACGTTTCCCGTTTATCGCAGCGATTGGGGCTGACCAAATTCACGGACCCGATCCGCATCGAGCAGGATCTCATCAAACTTTTTCCGCGCTCATTTTGGACTGACTTCAGCCACTGCCTCATCTTTCACGGTCGCCGCCGTTGCCCTGCGCGCAAGCCGGATTGCGCCCAGTGTGAGTTGAATGATATTTGCCCCTTGGCCAAGGTGTGAAGAGCGGGGGTCATTTTGTCCCGTTGCTCGGAATCGGTAGTGCACAAAAAAGTTGAGCGTTTCGATTCCAGTGGTCACAATCCGAGGTCTTATGGTTGTCGCTCCCAAAATCCGTGGATTTATTTGCACCACAGCTCATCCGGAAGGATGTGCCAAACATGTCGCTGAACAAATTGCCGTGGTGAAAAACCGCGGGCCAATTGCCAACGGTCCCAAGAAGGTGCTCGTGATCGGCTCATCCACCGGATACGGGCTGGCTTCTCGGATCGCCGCCGCGTTCGGTTCGAATGCCGCGACAGTCGGTGTTTTCTTTGAGAGGGCCAGTGAGGGTGACCGCACCGCGACAGCCGGGTGGTATAATTCGGCCGCATTCGAGCGCGAAGCTGCCGCTGCCGGACTTTACTCCCGTTCCTTCAATGGCGACGCCTTTTCCGATGCCATGAAGTCGGAGGTCATTGCCGCCATCAAGCAGGATCTGGGACAAGTGGATTGCGTGATTTACAGTCTGGCTTCCCCGCGTCGCACGCATCCCAAAACCGACGAGGTTTTGAAATCTGTGCTCAAGCCGATTGGCGAATCTTACACAAATAAAAACCTCAATACCGGGAACGGCGTGGTGAACGAGATCACGATTGATCCAGCGAACGAGGATGAAATCGCGCAAACCGTGGCGGTGATGGGCGGCGAGGATTGGGAGATGTGGATGGAGGCCCTTGCATCGGCAAACGCCCTTGCTCCTGGTGTTCAGACGCTCGCTTATTCCTACATCGGCCCCGTGCTCACGTGGCCTATCTACAAGAACGGCACCATCGGCCAAGCCAAACTCGATCTCGAGCGCGCTCAGAAAGCCCTCGATCAAAAGCTCGCGCCGCTCGGCGGGAAGGCTTGGATATCCGTCAACAAGGCGCTTGTCACGCAAGCCAGTTCAGCCATCCCAGTCGTTCCACTCTATATTTCTCTTCTCTATAAAATCATGAAGGCCGCTGGGTCGCATGAAGAATGCATCGAGCAGATGGATCGTCTTTTCCGGGATCGTTTGAGCAGTGGAAATCCCCAACCCGACAAGGCTGGGCGCATCCGATTGGATGATTGGGAAATGGCGGATGGTGTGCAAAATCTCATCAGCGAGCGCTGGTCCGCGGTGAATACGGAAAACTTCGCCGAGTTGGCGGATTTTGCCGGTTATCAGGCGAACTTTCTCAAGCTTTTCGGATTCGGCCTCGATGGAGTCGACTATTCCGCTGACACGGATGTCGCCGTTTCCATTCCGTCGATCTCCTGATTTTCAAAGCCGTCTGACTGAGGCCTAGGCCCTCAGGAACCTTTGAGCGATGGGCATTCGGCGACCGATTCCGAATGCCCGACTGGTAACACGTAGGCCTAGTGCGGCCTGCTCGCGTTTGTATTCATTGAAGTCCACCTTGCGTGTCACCCATTGAACGGTTTTGGCATCAAATCCGTGTGCAACGATGGCATCCACCCCAAGATTTTCTTCAACGTAAAGCCGGAGGATGGCATCCAGTGTTTCATAGGGAGGGAGGGTATCCTGATCGGTTTGGTCGTGACGAAGTTCGGCACTCGGTGGTTTGTCGATGGTCCGGCGGGGAATGATTTCCGAATCGCGATTCAAAAACTCCGCTAACGCGTAAACCATCGTTTTTGGAACATCGGAGATCACGGCGAGACCGCCGCACATGTCTCCGTAGAGTGTGCAATAGCCGACCGCTAGCTCGCTTTTGTTGCCGGTGGTGAGAAGCAGGTGGCCGAACTTGTTCGAAAGGGACATGAGCGTGAGTCCACGAAGGCGCGCCTGCATATTTTCCTCGGTCGTATCTTCGGGAAGGCCCTCAAAAACGGGTCGCATCTGCTTTTTAAAGGCCTCGAAGCTATCCGCGATGGGAATAGTGTGGTAGGTGATGCCCAAATTGTGGGCAAGAGCGGCGGCGTCCTCCAAGCTATGGGACGAAGAATACGGGGATGGCATTGCGATGCCGGTGACTTTGTCCGCGCCCAAGGCCTCGACTGCGATGCAGGCTGTCACGGCGCTATCTATGCCTCCGCTCAGGCCCAGCACGGCGGAGCGGAATCCGCACTTGGAGGCGTAGTCCCGTAAGCCCAGCACCAGAGCGCTTCGAAGGTCACCCATGTCTGTTGAAGGTTCGGGTTTCTGGCACGGCGACTCGTCAACTAGCAGTTCTGCCTCCACAAACCCGGGTGCGCTTTTCAGGTTCTTTCCATCGGCCCCGATGGCGAAGGAGTATCCGTCAAAGACCAGTTGGTCATTCCCGCCTACGGCATTGCAGTAGTAAAAGGGAATCCGATTTTTCTGGGCTTGGGAGCACAGCATTTCGGCTCGACGGGCGGGTTTGCCTATTTGGAATGGCGAGGCGCTGAGATTTAGGATGGCTTGTGCACCAGCATCCACAAGGATTCTGACGGGATCGCATCCGTAGAGCGGGCGAGGCAGATATTCGGCAGGCCAGACATCTTCGCAGATCGTGACCCCGAAAAGACGACCATGGATTTCCAGAACCGAGGGTCGAGGTCCGGGTTGGAAATACCGGGCCTCATTGAAGACATCATAGGTCGGTAGCAAAGTTTTATAAACCCAGCGGATCGGTTTTCCCTGCTCCAGCACGGCGGCGGCGTTGAAGAGGGGCTTTCCTTCTGGGGAGGGATTCCACTGTACGCAACCCACGATCCACGTGGCGGAGCCCGTGGCACTGTGGATTTCCTCCAGCGCCCGCAGGCTTGCTGGGACAAAGTCCGATTGGAAAAGCAAATCTTGCGGGGGATACCCAGTGAGAACGAGCTCTGGGGTCAGAATGATTTCCGCTCCACGGCGCTCAAGGGAGCGGCAGGCATCCTTAATCTTACGTGCGTTGCCGGTGAGGTCACCGACGGTCGAGTTGATCTGTGCGAGTCCGATTTTCATGATTTACCAAAATCCCCATTGGCGGGTGGACATAATGTAAATGCCCAAGCCGAGATTGGTGATCGCATGGGCCAGAATGCAAGCCGAGAGACTGCCTGTGCGGACTGCCACGAGATTGTAGGCGATGCCGCACAGGAGGGCGGCGGGCCAATCCGCTGCTTGGTGAACCAACATGAAAGCTAGCGCCACGATAAAAAAGGAGCGCCATTGTAAGGCGCCAATCGGAACATTGGTGAAATCCTCCTTGATCAAAAAACGCATCAAAAATCCGCGCCAGAAAAGCTCCTCCAAAACCGGAACAACAATCACCAGGCGCGCGAAGCGGGCCAGCACCGACGTCCAGTAAAGAAACGGGCTCGATTCGAATAGGGTGGGATCAAATCCCTTCAAGCGGGGAGGGAAACCAAACAGCACCTGAGGCGCGATCCATAAGCCGAGCACGGCAAGTCCTGTGACTGTCGCAAACAAGTAACCCTGCCGCTTGCCCCAGGAATAAGCTTTCCAAAAATAAAGAAGGGCAGCCCCGCATAGCAGGGTTTGAAGTGGATAAATCCCCTGTTCCGGGAAATGAGCCCAGATCGAGTCGCCTCCAAAAATCCTCACCAGCGGAAGCAACGCGAGCGCGCCTATGAACAAGGCGAAGGGCAACACATGAGCGGCAAGCGAAGATCTCATCGCCGGGATTTTCGGTGTCGTCAAAAAAACTAGAGCGTTTCGGGGGCTTCCAGTAGCTCCGCAATGCGCTTCAGGAGTCGCCCGGCTGCGCCGCCATCGATCACGCGGTGGTCGAAGCTGAGAGTGAACTGGGCTTCAATGACGGGAACAAATTTTTCCTGCGTGGCGTCCCACGATGGCACTGTCTGTCCCGCGCCCATACCGAGAAGGATGGTCTGCTCGGGGAGGGGAATAGGAGTGGCCAGAGTGAGCCCGAATGTGCCGTAATTGGTGATGGTGGCGATTGATCCGCCGGTATCGTTCGCTGGGAGGCGACGCTGCCGCGCCAATTCGACGAGTCGGTTGTAGCGGGAAACGAGATCATCGAGTGGGAATTGGTCGGCATTCCGAATCACCGGCACAAGAACGCCATCCTCCGCTTCCACAGCGAAGCCGATATCGACGGAGGGCGGATGAACGATGCGGTCACCGATCAGGCGGCCGGCAGGGGCGCTGTTCTCGCCGAGCGCGATCGCAAGCGCGCGAAGAGCGTAAAGGGCTGGGCCGGGCTTCGAGGGGTGGCTTTTGCGGTGGGTGAGAAGATTGTCGAGATTGATCGGCCGGCAAACAGTGGCTAGCGGACGCGACCAACTGCGGATCATTGCATCGGCTACCGCTTTTCGCATGGGCGAGGCAGGTGTGATTTTGTTGTTCTCGATGCTGCCCATGAAGCGCTCAAGGTCTTCGATGGTGACCCGTCCCCCTGCACCGCTGCCGGGGATGCCAGCGAGATCCGAGGATCGGAGACCTAGTTCGACCATGCGCGCTTTCATGCGCGGGGAAAGGTAACTCACGCCGCCTGCATGGGCAGGGACGGGCAGTCCGCCGGGGACAGTTGGCTCGACGGTCTGGGGCTTTGCTGGTGCGGCGGGACGTTTTTTCTCCGGTTTGTGTTTGGGTGATTCCTCAGTATCGAGGCCAAGGCGAGCGGCTTCCTCGCTGGTCACTTCGATGTGGCCCAAAATGGCGCCGACGGGATAGCTGATACCAGCTTCAGCCGTGATGCTGACGAGTTGACCGCTGCAGGAGGCCGTGACCGCCATCATGGCCTTGTTGGTCTCGACCTCGATGATGTCGGCATCCGCCTGCACGGTGTCGCCTTCCTGATGGAGTATGCGGACGATGGTGGCCTCTGCGATGGATTCGCCGAGTTGGGGCATTTGAATGGGTACGAGTGCCATGGTGGTTCAGCTAAGTAGCAGGCGCCGGGCTGCGGCGGCTATGGTGGATGCGGTTGGGCGGTGGACGGACCAAAGATCGGGATGGTAGGGGACGGGGGTATCTTTTGCGTTCACACGCATGGGTGCGACGTCTAAGAGACCGAAGCCCTCAGCGGAAACGCGGGCAATGACTTCGGCGGTGACACCGCCCCAGGGCCATTCTTCGCTCACGCAAAGGAGGCGGCCGGTTCGGGCCACGGAGGCCAAAATCGTATCCGTGTCGAGTGGCTTGACGCTGCGGAGGTCGACAATCTCGAGTTCGAATCCATCCTCGGCGAGTTCCGTTGCGGCGGCGAGAGATTCATGGAGCATGGCGCCGTGGGTGACGATCGTGGCATCGCGACCCGCCCGCGCCAAACGCGCCTTGCCGATCGGGAGTGATGTCTCGGGAAGCGAATCGGCTTTGAGATGGTTATAAAGGAACTTGTGCTCGCAGAAGATGACGGGGTCATCGAGAGCGACGGCATCAAACAGCATGGTATAGGCGTCCTCGACCGTGGCAGGGGTGAGTACGACCAAGCCGGGGTAGTGGGCATAGAGCGCCTCCATGCTCTGACTGTGAAAGGGTCCGCCTCCAGAGGTGCCTCCCGAGGGGAGGCGTACCACGATCGGGCAGGGAACACCCGTTCTGTAGTACAGGGTCGCTGCGTGATTCACGATTTGGTTGAGTCCGCAGGTGGAAAAATCCGCAAACTGCATTTCCACGATCGGCCGCATGCCTTCGATCGCTGCGCCTATCGCCATTCCGACGATGGCGTCCTCACTCAGCGGGGCATCAAAAACGCGACCCGGAAATTCTTTGGAGAGATTTTTGGTGGCTTTGAATGCGCCGCCGAAGCTTCCGATATCCTGGCCGTAGAGAAAAACCCGGGGGTCGGTGGCGAGGGCCTTCTGTTGAGCAAGGCGAATGGCTTCTAGATAAGTGATCATGATGTGGCGTAATGCTCACGGTATTCCGGACAGGAGAGCGCCGCCCAGTCGTCCTCTTCGGGATCGGGTGTTGGTTCGCGGCGGACGCGGTCAGCGGTGGAGTTGACTTCCGTCTCGACCTCGCGGCGCCAAGACGCGTGTTCCTCTGCGGTCGCCCACTTTTGCTCGAGGATGTGGTGTTCGGCAATGGCGAGGCAGTCTCCACCGAGCGGAGAAGCTTTCAATTTGGGATCGACGTATTGACCATCATCATGCTCGCCATGGCCGACGAGGCGTAAAAGGTCGGCGACGACGAGTTGGGGGCCGCCACCCTCGCGGGCGTTCTGAACTGCACGGCGAAGCGTTTGCAGGCAATCCAATAGATTTGTTCCATCCGCCTTGTGGCCGACAACGCCGTATCCAGTGGCTTTGTCCAAGAGATCTGCGCAAGCGTATTGGCGGGAATTCGGTGTCGAGTAGGCATACTGGTTATTGGCCACCACGACGACGAGGGGGAGCTTTTCCACAGCGGCGGCGTTGAGGCCCTCGTGAAAGGCTCCGGTCGATGTGCCTCCATCGCCGATGCAGGTCGCGCCGACGACGCCACTCTCGCCCTTGAGGCGCCGTGCAAAAAGGGCACCGGAAACAGCGGGGATCATGGCACCCAGATGGCTGATCATGGCGTAGTAGCCATCGCGGGGACGCCCACGGTGGATATTTCCATCCCTGCCCCGCATGGAGCCGAGTTGAGATCCGAGATAGGTGCGGAGCGTATCAAGAACGGTGTCACCGAATGCCAAGCGGCCGGCCTGATCGCGGATGAGGGGGGCAAAGATATCGCCTCGGTGGAGATGGATGCCGACCGAGACGCTCAAGGCTTCCTGTCCGCGACCGAGAAAGACACCGCCTTTGATCATTCCCGCCCGATAGAGGCTCGCCAGCTTTTCCTCCAGCACACGGGACAGAAGCATAATGCGGTAGGCCTTGATATAATCGGCCTGAGTTACAGCGGCGCTCGTCTTTGGCATTTGCACGTTTATATGAAAAACTTGCGGCCTCCTGCAAACATTCGTTGCGTTGAGATGTGTTTTTAATGGGCTGCGGGCGGCAGAACCTGCACGGAAATCGGCGTTGCCGTGGCGAGATGAATGTCTCGTTGGGGAAATGCCAGGCTGATGCCGGCGGCACTCAACGCATTGTAAATCGAGAGCCTCAGCTCGCTCGGTACGCGATTGGCCGTTCCGATAACTTGTTTATCGACCCAGTAAAGTAGGCGGAGAACGATGGAGTCAGCGCCAAAGTCGTGAAAAAACACGTTTGTATCGCTGTTTTTTAAAACATCCGGATGCGATTTGGCGATCTGGGCAATGATTTCAAGGGCCTTCTCGACCGGGGAAGTGTAGCTGATTCCAACGAGGATTTCCTGCCGGACGTGACTGTCGGTGAGGGTCCAATTCACCACGGTGCCTTGAAGGATAATGCTGTTCGGAATGAGGATTTCGACGCCGTCGGCGCGACGGAGTTGCGAGCAACGGGTGCCGATTGAGGTCACTGTTCCGGCATAGGCGCCCACATCGATGATGTCGCCGATGCGAATCGGGCGCTCAAAAAGGAGGATGATGCCGCTGATCAGATTGTTGACGAGTTGCTGGGAACCAAATCCTACGGCGATCGCGGCCGCGCCCCCAAGCAGGGCGAAAATGGTGAGGGGAATCTTCACTACGGCCAGCGCGACAAGGCTGATGCAAACGAGAAGAAAGGCATTGCTGAACTTTTGAATGATGGCGCCGGTATTCGCATCCAACGAAAACCGGGCACTGAGGCGGGCTCGGATCCATCGACTGGAGGCGGCGGAAATCAGGCCGCCGAGGATGAGAATAAGGAGGGCCGTTAGCATCATCCCCAGAGTCACTGGGCTGGGGCGCTGGATAACCTCGCCGTTGATGAAAACCGAATCGTTGAGATGGAAGATTTCGGTATTCCACAATGTTCCTATCTCTCCACCCAGCGAGGCCGCCGCGACATTGAGTTTTTGCCCCATGTTCAATTGACCCCTTCGCTCGGTGAGATCGGCATTGGCCAGAGTGAGGAGCTGTACCAGATGGTCAAATTCGGTTTCCCATTTCGACAGAGCCGCATCTTCTTGGGTGAAATATTTTTCCACCAACGGCCTAATGGTGTCCGGAGCCTTCTGATTCGGGTCGTCGAGTAGAGCCTGTGCGGCTCGGCGGCGCTCTTGGGTCTTTGCATTCAGGTTGGCGATGAGGGGGTGCCAGGTCTGCACATCCTGCATGCGGTCATTCACGGCCCTTGCGGTTTTTTCAAAGGACTTCGGGTCGCTGGTGTTCCAGATATCGTGCCGCGCCTGCCAGATTTGAGAACGAATCAGAAGACCGATCCGGCGATACTCGGAGATTTGGATTTGATTTTCCAGTCCCTGCATGAGGAGGGAGCTGAGCTCTGGGTAGCGGCGAAAGGTGCCTGAGGAGGGCAGGGACTTGACTTGATTCTCGAGATCCTTGGCAGTTTGGGCGCTCTCGGCCTCATCCTTCTGGGCCTGTTCCCGTTTGGCATTCAGCAATCCAGTAGGAAAAACTACATACCCTTTGAGGTGGTCCAAATATTTGTTGGCCATTTTGATGCGGGCTTTCTGAAGTTTCATGTCCGCATGGAGGAACGACGAGTCGGTGCGGGCTTGGTGCTCGGCATAGGCGACTGCTACCCGAAGATCCTGTAGCTTTCGTTGCCACGCCAACTGGGGGGTGGCGGGGGTGCCGGTGCTCTGAAGGACTTGGAGTTCGGACTGGGCTTTTTTTAGTTCCTCAAAAGAAATCCGGTTTTGCTCGGTACGGGACTCGGCGATTTTTTCTAATGCCGCAAGCCAGTTCAGGGCCTGCCAGAGGTCAAGGCGGGCTGAGTCAAAAGCATCGAGCCCTGAATCGGCGTTGATGACGGGCGGCTTGAAGTTGGCTATTGCGGCCTCCGCTTCGGCGGTTTGGGAGAGGAAGGCCTGCGTTCTCTTGGCCTGCTTCTCCTTGGATGTCTTCATTTCCACGATCTGCCCGAGCAGGTGGAGGTAGTCGCGGAATTCTTCGGGGGTCGCGGGTTCGTTTTTTTGGAATCCCTCGAATCCTTCATCTAGGGCTCTTGTGAGCATGTCGGCGTAGTCCGGTTCGAGTGGGGTGGGAGTGGGGTTCGATGCGGCGGTTGGGGTGGGAGCGGGCGAGGTGGCGGGGTCTTGGGCTAGGCTTGATCCCGGCAGGAAGGCCATGGCGATACTCAGAGAAATCGCGGAGGGGAAAAAATACCGCAATGTGGATTTATGAAGATTTCCTATTGTCACAACTTAAAAGAACGTTACTATGCACACCCTTTTACAAATGAAGCCAGAAATTCATCCCAACTACGAGGAGTCCGTCATTGTGTGTGCGTGCGGCGCAACCTATCACACCCGCTCCACCCGTCAAAACATCAAACTCGGCATCTGTGCCGCTTGCCATCCGTTTTTCACGGGTGAACAAAAATTTGTGGATACGGCCGGCCGTGTTGACAAATTCATGCGCCGATACGGCACAGTGCGCGCTCCCCGCGCCGTCAAAAAAGCCTAACTCGGATTTTATTTTATCAACGGTAAACAGGCTCGCTGCCTGTTTACCGTTTTTGTTTACCTATGGATTTTGAACCGTTGATCGAGCGCAAGCGGCGACGTTTCGAGGAGCTGGAGCGCGAGATCGCCTCGCCCGACCTCTTCGATAATGCCCGCCGCGCGAGGGAGGTTCTGCGTGAGCACGGCTCCACTAGAGAGTTGCTCGAAGTTTGGAGCCGCTTTGAGAAGGCCTCTCGCGAAATCGTCGAAAACCGCGAACTGGCCTCTAGTGAGGACAAGGAAATGGCGGCGATGGCGAAAGAGGAAATCACTCGTTTGGAATCGGAGGTCACGTCCCTCGAGCGCGCCGTCCAAGTGGCGCTCCTTCCGCCCGAGCCCGATGAGGATCGTGACGCCATCATGGAAATCCGCGCTGGCACTGGCGGCACCGAGGCGGCCCTTTTTGCCGCTGATCTGTATCGCATGTATTGCCGATACGCCGATTCCTTGGGGCTGAAGGTCGAAGAGTTGGAGTCCAGTCCCGCCGATCTCGGGGGCTTTCGTGAAATCATTTTCCGTATTTCTGGAACCTCTGTTTTCCGCCGTTTCCGGTATGAAAGCGGTGTTCATCGCGTGCAGCGCGTTCCCGCCACGGAGGCGCAGGGCCGCATCCATACATCAACGGCGACAGTCGCCGTTTTGCCCGAGGCCGAGGAGGTGGACATCGAATTACGCCCCGAGGATATTCGGATCGAGGTTTGTCGAGCAGGTGGACCCGGTGGACAGGGCGTGAATACGACGGACTCGGCCGTGCAGGTCATGTATATTCCGACCGGTCGTATCGTTCGATGCCAGGATGGTCGCAGTCAGCAAAAAAACAAAGAGGCCGCATTGAAAATCCTGCGCTCCCGATTGCTTGAGGACAAGCGGCGCGAGGAAGAAGCCAAATACTCCGCTCATCGCAAGAGCCTCATCGGAGGTGGTGGACGTGAAGAAAAAATCCGGACCTACAACTTCTCCGAGAATCGTGTCACCGACCATCGAATCAAAGTTTCCCTTTACTCACTCGACCGTTTTCTCGGCGGCGAGGTGGGCGAATTGATTGATGCGCTTCAAGCTAGCGATATCGAGCAGCGCCTCAAGGATTCCGGTATTGCTTGATGGAAATTTGGTTGCAGATTCCGGCAGTCGCCGCTGTCGTGACATTTATTTGCCACAATAATACGGGATCGAGCCTTGATTTGGATTGAATTCGAAATCGGGATTCTGCATTTTCAATGAAAACTATGTCGTTTCCTCGGATGCTGCCCTTTCATGCCGTCACTATTCTGTGTGCCCTATGCGCCTTCATTGGCGGTTCTTTGGCGCAGGAGGTCGGCTTGGTCTCCGAGGCTAAACCGAAGGAGTCCCCGAAGCCCGAAAAAAAAGCGGATTCCGCCCTTGTTCATGAGGACGTTCTAGCGAGGGCCACGCCTGAGAATATTTCCGTTGTGGTTACGATATCCAGTCAGCGGGTTCATTTGAAAGTGGGCGAGGAAATCGCGATCGATGCCCCGGTTTCCTCAGGGCGACGCGCAGAGTGGACTCCCAAGGGGGGCTTTGTGATTGTGCAAAAAACAGTCAACCACCGCTCGACGCTTTACGGAAGTTTTGTGAGTACGGAAGGGCGCACAGTTAAATCCAATGCAAATAGCAGGACAGATGTTCCTCCCGATGGGGCCTCTTTTGTCGGAGCACCCATGAAGTGGTTTATGCGACTGGGGAGCCATGCTCAGGATTACACCACATTTGGGATGCATGCTGGCAAGTTGCCAGGCTATCCAGCTTCTCATGGGTGTATTCGTCTGCCAGAGCGGATAGCGAAGCTGATTTTTGAAAAAGCTAAAATTGGCACGCCAGTGATGATTTTGGAGTGAGTTTGAAAGGCGCCACGCTCTCCGGTGAGGGGAGCGTAAAAACAGATTGCCTCAAATTTGATCTATTGGAAACAGATCAAGCTCCGCAGAAGGGAAGCGAATTTTGATGCTGGGAGTCTAGCGACTTCCTTGCATCGCAGAACCGAGTGCGCCACCGCCCTCCCAAGATTGGGGGCGATTCCAAGGAAGAGAACTTCCTGCATGTTGCGCTGATTCCTCTTCGGTTGCGCAGCTGACGAGTCCGCCGGCGGCAATAAGAATAAGGAGGCTATTCCTCAGGATTTTTAAAGATAACTTCATCGCCAGGTTGGATGCTGAGACCACGCGTAATGCTGGTCGGTATGATATCTGCAATCGAGGTGGAAGGCTCCACGGAAGTGATACGAACGCGTCCGATCTCGGTGGATCCGCGCTTGACGATCAGTTCCGTGTTGCTGAGGACACCATTTTTGTCACCGATGCTCAGAACCACGAAATTCCAAGCCTGATTGACGGCAAGAACTCTTCCCATGAGATTTTTCCGCGCTGATTTCAGGTTGGCTTGATTTTCCTTCTGCTTGTAATCGGCGAGTGCGGCTTTTTTGGATTCTAATTCTTCGGTGAGTGATTTATTGAGCCCTTCAAGTTCCGTAATCCGAGTTTGTTTTTCGTCATCGGCTGGAGCGGCGGTGGAGGCAGCGGTCGCAGCGGCAACAGCCACTTTCAGGGCTTCGATTTCGTCTCCTTTGGTTTTGAGATCGGTGGTCAAGGTAGCGATCTCCGCTGTTTTTTCCGTCAGCTTGGTGTTGGCTTCGGTGAGATTGGTCTGGGTGGTGGCAAGTTCGGTTTTAAGTTTCGCGACTTGGGATTCAGTCTGCTCCAGCTTCGCAGTCAGGACGGTCTTTTCCGCTTCCGAGTCCGTCAATTTTTTCTTTGTTTCCTCAAGTTCGGACTTGGTTTTTTCCAAGTCGGCTTGGGTGGAAGCCAGTGTCTCTTTCGTTTGAAGAAGGGTTGTTCTGTTAACGTAGCCCACACCTGCGGAGGCAAGAGAGATGACAATCGAAAGAATAATAAGGATTTTACCCATGAGGTGGAGGAATCGTTGAAAGCAATTTTCTATCTGGCGAAAACGTGCTCCACAAGTGTCAAATTGGGTTTTTTGTTGTTTCTGCGTTGGTCGTGATGCCTCCCTAAACAAAAGAGTCGGGACAAGACCCCATACCGCGATGGGCGGGGGCTCCTTAATGTGCGCCCCGTGAAAACAAATTTCCATGTTGGTCGATTCTTTCTCGCAACATCCTTGGCGGCTTTAGCGGCGGTTTCAACAAGCCCGAATTCAAATGCCGATGAGGGGTCAGGAAGCACTCTGAGTTCCCACGATAAACCACATAACCAGTATGCCGAGGTCCCACTTTTTCAATCGACCCATGATCGGTTGGATGGCGTTTTGGCCAAGCGCGACTATTTGATTCGACTCCCGGAGCACGTTCGTTTCGAAGCCGGCAGTGAGATTCTCCTGACATATCGGGCGTCACCGCTCCTCATGCCCGATGTTTCGACCCTCAGCGTGCGACTGAATGATCGCGAACTCACCAGCGTGCGACTGGGGTCTCAAAAAGGGGCATCAAGTCAGGACCCAAGCACGCTCCGCATTCCCGTCAGCGCTGGTATGCTTCTGCCGGGGTGGAATCGAATCAGCCTCGGTTGTCTCCTTCAAACGACCGAAGAGATGTGCCGTGATGTCGACAACCCCGCCGCTTGGCTGGAAGTTGAAGCGGGTAGTGCTTTGAAGCTTTCGTATTCAACTGTGCCGTTATTTCCAGAGATCCAGCGATTCCCCCACGCGATGACAGAGCCTCAGCTCCTGGTTTTATCTGATCGCTTTGCCACTGGGAGCAAGAAAAAGCAGGAGCCCGTTGTCTCCGTGTTGATGCCTTGGGATGCGGGGGAATCGGAGTTGCGGACGTTTTTGATTTGCACCGCCCGAATGGGACAGACGGGATACGTGCGCCCAGAATCAATTTTGTCAGCGGATTTGAGTGCCTTCGATGCCGATTGCGAATCCCGTAACGGCATCCTTATTGCGACCAAGGAAGCCCTTGCCAGCGTCGATTTGCCGGCCGAACTAAAAAGCACGATCGCGGGACTCAAGAACGGGGAGGGATTGCTGGCTGAGATCATTGTTGGAGACGCTAAATCCACGCAGCGTCGCTGGATGGTTTTGAGTGGAGGGGATGGTGAGGGGTTGGAAAAAGCCGCACTCACTGTGGGAAGTTCGATGGCATTAAGAAACACGACCTCGAACCCCCTGATCGTCACTGAAGAGCCGATTGTATCTCCTATCGAGGAAAGAATGGCGCAGCCAAAGACCGGGGCGGTGAAGCTGGGATCCCTGCCTGGTGGCGACATGATCCTTCGGGGATTGTTCCGGCAAGCGGGCGAGCGGGCGCTTGTTTTCCCTCCTGGATTTCAAACGACCTCCCGAAGCCATTTGGACTTAGATTTTTCTCATGCAGGAAACCTAGAAAAAACATCCGCGTTTGATGTGAAGCTGAATGATGTGCTGATTGGCAGCATTGCTTTGACGCCGGAGAACTCAAATCCAAGCCGCCGGCGCTTGGCTATACCGGCGGGAATCACTGGTCGTGACCTGTCCAAGCTGAGTGTCTCCAGCTATCTGGATATCGGCCGTGCCGATTGCGCTCACATCGTCGAGGAGCGGGCTTGGCTCAATATTGCGGGATCTTCCATGCTCGATATCAATATTGCTCCACTCGAGATCAATGATCTGAGTCGTATCGGCCTGCTCTGTCAGCGGGATGCATTTCTTCGTCGGGCGGCACTTATTGTTCCCGAGTTGCCGAGCCAGGACCGCGATGAACTCATCAAAACTCTGGCTCTTAACCTCGGCAGCCAGCTTGCCAGTATGCCCATCCTCTGGCCCCAGTTGGCTACCTATGCACCAGGGATACCTGCTACTGTGACTCGCGTAGAGAAGCGCTCGGGATTGGTTTTAGGATCGGCTTTTCAATGGAGCGAGGCCCTCCCTTCAAAAACTCCACTCGTCATACAAGCGGTGGACGGGAAAAATGACAAATTGTCCTTGAGGGGAGAGGCGGTCTCAGTGGGCGATTTTGATCCTTCGATGGCTTTTGCCCAGTTGGTTCCATCCCCATGGACCCAAGGGGAGATCTTTGCCGCGGTCGGCGGTATCTCGGGTTATGGTGGCGGCAGCGCCATCGCGATGCTCACGGATCTCGAAGTCGGAGAGCGCCTGACCGGAACGGTGGCTGCGATCGATGATCAGAAGAGGATCGTGACTTACGATGTGAGATACATTCAAGAGGTGTCCCTCTCCGAGCAGTTGACACGCGGATTTGCCTCTGGCGTCACGAAAGAGCAGGCCGAAAACGAAAAAATCGAAAAAGCTGAAGCCCTTACACTGGCTTCTATGATGGACAAGTGGCTGATCGTTGGGGCCATTTTCACTTTGGCCGTCTTGTTCCTCATTCAACGATTGGCCGTGCGTCGCCGAGAAATCAAAAACAAGGGGAGGGATTTGTGAGAATCGTGCTACTGGCTCTCATTGCGGTGATCGGGTTGCCGTTCGCCTTTGCTGCCGGGACCGAGGGGGGCCGAAAAACCCTTCTGGTTTACGATACCATCGCCAAGCCGTTCTCTCTCATGAACGAGATCGATCCGATCCTCATGGGCTTGACCCGATTCGATGCGGAGCCCGAAAAAATCGAAGCCGCCAAGCTTCAAGCATCCGATATCGAGAGGGCTGATTTTATTGTGCTGGTGGGGGTTGGCGGCTCGCCGACGCTCAGTCCCGATTGCATAAGGATGTTGCAGCGCGCAAAAAAACCGCTTCTGTGCGTCGGGCACGCTGTCAACGGACCTGGCTCGGGCACCTTAAAAAACCAACCGATTCAGAAAGCCGTCGTCGATTATCGCGAGACCACATGGCCCGTGCGATTGGATCCATTTTTCCGGTTGTCAGCGGGCGAGTCTCAAATTCTCTCCCAGGTGGTGGGCGGTGGGGCCCCTTTGCCGCTCGCATGGCGATCGGGGAACAGATTCGCATTTGCCTCCCTTCCCGGTGAACCCGTTCTGGCGATGATCTTCTCCGATCTTCTTCTGGATTTTTACGGGGTGAAAAATATTCCCTCAACAGGGCTGGTTTTCATGCTGGATGATTACCATCCGGCCTCCGATCCTTCCATGTTGCGACGTTTGTCGGATTACATGGCCTACAAGCATATCCCCTTCATCGTGCTCACTCAGTCGCGGGATGTGCCGGCGGATGCGACCGATCTCATGCCGAGGGAAACGTATTTGGATTCGCTCCGCTACGCCCAGGCGCGCGGGGCAAGGATTTTTCTGGATGCGTCGGCGGATCCTGTTCTGGATCGCGAGAGTTTCAGTGCCGATGGGGTGATCCCCATGGGCGCTGAAAGCCGTCCGACTATCTCCATCGAAAGCGGCGATAACTTCACGCTGTATGTCGGAAGCCGCTATTTCCAGGATACGCCAGGGAGCGATCCAGTGCCCTACCGAAGTCATGCTCCGCTTCTCCTGGCCAATGGCGGGGTTCTATTACCCGCAAACATCTTGGGGGGGATGGACGGAATTGCCCTTGATGAAGTCCGGAAAAATATCGGCCAGATTGCGCGGTTGCGTGGGGGCGTGGCGGGCATCGTCATGCCGGCTTGGCTCCCCTTTCAGCATGTCCGGGATCTTGTGGACGCCTGTCTGCAGTCCGCCCTTCCCGTGATAGATCCCCTCGGTTTTGGTCCGAACCCCGACTCCCAATAATTTTTGTAAAAATGAAAACCAACCCACTGATTTGTATTCTCGTTCTCGTCACCAGCAGCATTGTTGCAGCGCAGGACGGAGTGACTCTCGATCCTGCCGTGGAGGCTGTCCGTCTCTCCAATAACGGCCAGCATGCGGAATCCATCGAATGCCTGAAAAATGCCCTGCTTGGAGATCCTGGAAATGAGAAGTTGAAATACCGTCTCGCGGGGGAATTGGTTTTTGACCATCGCCCAGCGGAGGCGCGCGCCTGCTTGGAGGAGTTGAGTCGCTCGTGGAATGCCGATATGGCATCCATGGCGGCGAACAGCCTCGCCACTCTCGACCGCTTGGAGGAGGCGGAAAAAAAAGCCCGAGCACGCCCATCATCGCCGGAAGCTCTCCGTCAGCAGGCCGAATACCAAGCCCGAAAAGAACGTCTCGAGCGCCAGCAGAAAGTCTTTGATCTCATCGCCGCCAATAAGGATGACGATGCCGTCGCGCAGATCGACGAGTTGGAGGTATTGGGTGACTCCAATACGGCGATGCGGCTCGAGAAGGCCTATGCGCTTTCCCGACTCTCCCGTAATGACGAGGCGTTGAATGTGCTCAAGGCCATCCCTCTTGAAGAGGATCCGGATGGAACTGCCCGACTCGCCCTTGCTAGCTTGCTGTCGCGCGATGGTCGCACAACGGAGGCTGTCAGAATCTGGAGGAACATCCGAGAGTCGGGCGGTGACTCTGCTGCCAGCCGCACGGCCGCGCAGGAGATGAGGGTCCTTGCTCCCGCCTACAACACGGATTGTTGGGCGTGGGGAGAGCTCGACCTCTATGGCACATATCTCTCTCGATATGAGATTGGTGTTGCGGCAGGTCGACTCCGGGAGGGAACATTTGTGCCTGGAGCCCGCTGGATTGAGCCGTTCATTCAGGCGGATTTCAGTTTGGATTCAAGTTCCTCGAGTTCCTCGGGAGGACAGGGGCTTTCGACCATCTATAATGAAAACTTGGCTGGATTCCATGCGGGCGTCCGTGTTCGTCCATTCGCCGCACAATCCTTTGTTCTGTATGTGCTAGGCGGCACTCAAAAAGATCTTCGCGGCACCACCCAGCATCGCGCGAAATGGTTCTCCGAACTCATCGCTGGGGTCAACGGCTACTGGGCTTGGGGGCCGGGCAATGAATGGATTGAAAGCGATCTCGAGGCGGGAGGCTTGAGCGGAAAGGCGTCCCAAGACAGCTCTAAAGCTTTTCGCTCGTGGTCACCCAGGGGATGGACACCCGTTCGAGGGAGGTATGATTGGTTTGTCGAGGCCGGTGGAGATGCCGCTTACTACAGTCGTCTTCCGGATGGCATTGCCTATCTCCAGTCACGCCAAGGTGTCCGCTTTCTCCAATGCGGCAAGTCCGCCGCTTTCGACGCCTATGCACTCCAAAACCTTACGATGGATACGAAGGGGAACTACTACGACAACTACTTTGAAGCCGGTCCCGGCATCCGATTGATCACTTCACCCGTTGGGGCTGCCGTCTTCACGACGAGCGTCGACTACCTTGTTGGTTCGTATCTGGGGCGGAACTACGCGAATACGCGGGGCGATACCGCCAGCACGTATTCGGACTTTCGCATCACTGCCGCCCTCTCACTCCGCTGGTAAATCTCATGGACACTCTTCATTCAGTTTTTGTCATTCTCGCCTACACCGCCGCTGTTGGTTTCCTGGTTTTCGGGATCGACGACGTCTTTTTTGATCTGCAATTCCTGCGCTATCTGCGGAGTAAAAAAGAAAGCGTTCCGATCACTCTCAATGAACTGAAAAATGAGCCGGAGCAATTGATTGCCATTTACATCCCAGCATGGATGGAAGGCGGCATCATTAATCGCATGGCGGAGTATGCCAAAAAGGTTCTCATTTACGACCGCTACGATATTTTTATTGGGGTCTATCCGAATGATGCGGAAACAAACCGATGCGTGGATGAGTTGGTGCGGGTTTCTCCGCGCATTCACAAGGCCGTAACGCCAAACCCGGGGCCGACCTCGAAGGCGGATTGCCTGAATGCGATTTATAAGGCCATGCTCAGTCATGAAATTCCGGGCAAACGCGAGTATGCTATCATTGCCCTGCACGATGCTGAGGATGTTCTGCATCCGCTGATTCTCAAGGTTTACAACTACCATGTGCCCCGGACTTTTGACATGGGCCAAGTGCCGGTTTTTCCACTCGAGTTGACCCCCTGGCGTTATTGGGTGGGGAATTCGTATATCGACGAGTTTTCCGAATGGCATATGAAAGACATGTTCGCCCGCGAAGCGATGGGAGGTATGGTGCCATCCGCGGGAGTGGGGACTGCGTTCTCCCGTGCCGCCATCGACTTTCTGGCTAAAAAATATGAGGTCGGCCCCTTTCTGATCGGGAGTTTAGCGGAGGATTACATGGTGGGAATGGAGCTGTGCCGCTCGGGGTTCCGTACCGGATTTATTGACTATCCGGTGGAGCGCGAGGTCCTGCGCCGTGATAAGGAGGGGCGGACGATTTCCAGTCGTAAAGTCACCGAACGCGTGGCTGTTCGCGAAAATTTTCCACTTGAGTTTATTCAGGCGGTGAAACAAAAGGCCCGTTGGATCGTGGGAACGGCCTTTCAGGGGTGGGAGCACGGAGGTTGGTGGGGATCGACGGCCGTGCGATACACTTTGTTGCGGGACCGTCGCGCACCGCTCGTTCATTGCATCAACGCGAGCGGATATTTTGTGATGGCCTATGTGATCGCCGAGTTTCTGGTCCAGCACTCGGGGCTTCGAAATAGCCTTTTTCTCCGGCCCTTGTTTCAGGAAAACAGTCTTCTTTGGCGGATCGTTTTGGTGGACACGGCGCTGCTCTGCTACCGGGTCACGCAGAAGGTGTCCTGCGTCTCAGATGCCTATGGTCTTCGCCAAGGGCTTTTTGCGATTCCGCGCTATCCGGTCGTTAACTTGATCAATATGACCGCCACCATTCGCGCGGGCTGGATTTATATGCAGCATCGGCTTTTCAAAAAACCGCTGGCATGGACAAAGACGACCCATGTTTTTCCAGGGGTCGCGGAGCTACAAGAGTTCGCCACTTCGATCGAAGAGTTGCTTGTGGATGAGGGCCTCGTGAGCAGAGAGGACTTGGATAAAATCCTCGAAAAAAACAAAGGGAGTTCGGCTCCAAGCGCCCTCTTGCAAATGCAGCTCATGGATGAAGAGCAGTTCACCTCCGTGTGGAGGCGTTTTTCTGGCCTTAAAAGCTTCGTTGTGACTCCTGAGGATATCCCGATGGGGGAACTCAATCGGTGGCAGGAATCGGATGCCGTTCGATTCGGCGGGATGCCTTGCGCTGAGACGGAGGACGGATCCTCTCTGTTCGGTTTCGTCGAGCCACCCAAGCCAGAGGATCTGGGTGAAATCGCGGCCATCTTTGGCTCCCCCGTGGAAGCCCGCCTCATACCGCCGTCGAATTTCATTTCGCTTAGGAATACGATTTACCCACGGCGTGTCCTTCAAAGCCAGCAGCTTTGCCCACTCAACGGGGTATTCCAAGCCTTAAGCGCTTCGGATCAACGCAAGGTTCGTGAGTTTCAAATGACGCGTCGGCGATCTCTCTCGGATGCCATGATGCATCTGGGATTCATTCCCGCTGCGGAAGTGAGGCGTCACTACTCCGAGTCGCTCGGCGTCGAGGGGGCCGACTTTTCAAAATTGACCCTCAGTATATCGATTATGAGAACGCTTGGCCCTTTGTTTTGCGAAGTTCACGGACTCCTTCCACTGAATGACGGGAGTATCGGTGTGATGAACCCGATTCACCCAGATACCATCGCCCGCATTCAGGGTTTACTTGGATCTGCGATTCCTTTCCGGGTCGATACGCCACCAGCTTTCATGAAAATGTGGCACGACTTCATGGTTCTGCAGTTCTCCCAGGATTTCTTGATGGAGAACCTAGTGGAATCGAAGGTTCTTCTTTCCGATCACGCCGTGCGGGTCAAAAAAATGCAGCGCTTGATCGAGGGACCGGTAGATCGTCTGTTGGTGCAACTGGGGCTTGTGAACAAGAAGCAGTTATTCCAGGCGATGCGGCAGACCTCTGGCCTCGAGGTGGCGCAAGCGGGGGATGCGCCCATTGGTCTCGAGGCCGAGGAATTGCTCGCTCCAGGCTTCGCCGCGCGAAGCGGGATCATCATTCATCAAATCCGTGATGACGGTATCACTTTCCGCCTCACAAATCTGCCGTCCGAAAATGACCTGATTGAGGTCACGGAACGGTGCGCGGGAATGCCGGTGAGCTTCAAAATTCAAAATCCATGAAAATTCAAAACCATCGAAGTTCCAAAAAGGGTACCGTAGCCGTCATAGTGGGCACGCGTCCGGAAGCTATTAAGCTAGCTCCGATTATCCAGCAACTCCAGGCCTCCAAAAAATTGCAACCGCTCATTGTCTCGACCTCGCAACATGGCGAGATGGTGGGCCAGATATTCTCGAACTTCGGGATCACCGCAGATCTCGACTTGGAGGTCATGCGTCCTAGGCAAAGTCTGTGGGATCTGAGTGCCATTCTCTCTACTGAATTGGGAAAACTTTTCAGCACCACGCAAATCAACGCTGTCTTGGTGCAGGGAGATACGACATCGGCATTCATCGGGGGGCTTTGTGCCTTCTACAATAAAATCCCGCTGGGGCACGTGGAGGCAGGTCTTCGTTCGCACAACCGGTATTCCCCGTTTCCCGAGGAGCTAAACCGAACGATGCTCAGCCGCCTTTCTAGCTGGCACTTTGCCCCCACCGAGTATTCAGCGGAGCTTTTGAGAAAGGAAAATATCCCTGAAAATACCATTTATGTTTCCGGCAACACGGTGGTGGATGCGTTGCATTGGATGGTCGATCGGCTCAAGCCGCGCAGTCTTCCAGGTGGTCTCATGGATGGCTCTCGTAAGCTTATTCTCGTGACCTGCCATCGCAGAGAAAACCTCGGCCTGCCCATGCGTTCGGTGGCTCTGGCTATCAAGTATATCGCGGAGAGCCATCCGGAGGTGAATATCCTCTTTCCGATGCATCCCAACCCCCTCGTGCGCGAATCCATTATTCCCATTCTCGCCCACCAACGCGGTGTTTTTCTTTGTGAGCCGTTGAACTATGATGAGTTTCTGGACGTTCTCAAAAAATCTCACATCGTCCTCTCCGATTCCGGCGGCGTCCAAGAGGAGGCCACGGCGCTCGGGAAGCCGGTTTTAGTGCTGCGGCGCGAAACCGAGCGACCGGAGGGCGTTGAAGCTGGAACCCTCCGCTTGGTCGGCACGGATGTGCAGGACATCCTGCGCGAAACCGAGAGATTGCTTTCGAATGACGACGATTATCTCGCGATGACAAAGGGGTCCAGTATCTACGGTGACGGCCATGCTTCAGAAAAAATCATCCGAATTCTGGAGGATCAATTGGCCACCTCGGAATGCTGTATGCCTATTCCGTCTGCACAAGAGCGCAGGCACTTTGCCCATTGAAATCCACTATGAAACCCATTATCCCCCTGCCTCCGATTTTACTCATCGATGATGATCCACTTGTCATCGAGACCCTGCGCGATCTTTGCGAGAGCATGGAATGCCATCGCCAACTTCACCATCTCGATACCGGAAGCGCCTTCGATGCGGCTGCCGATCCCACGCTGGGCCTCATCATTTGCGACTATCGTTTCCCGAGTTCGAGCGGCGTTTCTTTTATCGAGCAGGTTCGCAAGCGGGGTATTGAAACACCCGTTCTCTTCATTTCGGGAACACCTGACAGCGATGCCGTATTGAAAGCGGCAAATCTCAAGCGGACTGCGTTTCTTTCCAAGCCATTCACGATTTCACGATTCCGCGAAGCCATTTACGGGCTGCTGGAGTTAAGCCCATCGGTTGCCGCATAGTTAATCACAGCGAATCGCTCGTGCTGGGGGGATGCGCGAGGCGCGGCGGGAGGGCATCCATGCGGCAAAGACAGCCGCAGGAATAATCCATAACGGCGTTGTTAAAAGCACATCCAGAGGATAGCGAAGTTCAATCGTCCATCCAAAAAACGCCTTGTTGATCACCCAAGTGAGAATCATGGCCATGCTCGCCCCGCAGGCGACTCCGATGAGTGAGGCAAGAAGACCGATCATGGCGGCCTCCGATAGAACTAGGCATTGGATTTGGGCGCGGGAGGCGCCTTGGGAGCGAAGGACGCCGACTTCGCGTTCCCGCTCGAGTACAAGAGTTGTGAGGGAAAGGAGGACTCCTGCAATGGCCACAACGACTGCGATTGTCCGAAGAACAGAGGTGACGGCAAAAGTCTGATCAAAAATCTCTAAGACCCGTTGGCGAAGGTCCGCATTGGTGTAAATCGAAAATTCGCCCTCGTGGCTGAAGGTTTCACGAAAGTCCGCGCCGAGTGCTGCCGTTGCCGAGGAATCTTTGAGTGTGATGGACAAGGAGTGGAGGCGCTCGTCGTTCCAATATTCCGAAAATGTGGTTCGCTCGATCATCACAAGTCCACTATCGCGCGTGAAATCTTTAATGATACCGACAACAGTGAATCTTGCAGCGCCCTTGGGTGACGTGAATTCAAGGGTATCGCCGGGTTCCGTCCCGTGCTTGGTGGAAAAGCTCTCCGAGACGGCCACCATGCCTGTTTTGTGGAACTGTTCACGGGCCCCATCTAGCGCTCGAACGAAATCAAATTCTCCGCGGGCTTGGCCGTCAATGACCGCCAAGGTGGCTGTTTTTTCTCCCCAGGGAACCGGCATTTCGCGAAAGGTGCCTAGTTCCTTGACGCGCGGATCGCGACGTATCCAATCGACGGCATTTGCCGGCATGAAGCTGGTGAGGCCTGCGATTTCGTTCGCTGCTGGGGCGATAAAGAGATCCGCAACCAGCGTTTGGCCGAGCCATGTGGTGACACTGGCTCTAAATGAATGGATCATCACCGAAACACTCACTGTCATTGCTGCAGCCACCGCGAGGGCGGCGATGGTGACGGCATTTCGATGTAGCGATCGCGTTAAATGCTGGCCGGCTAGGCGAACCAACCAACCCGGACCGCGAACAACGGAGCAAAACGCATTCACTGTCACGGGAACAAGCAGAGAGAATCCGGCGATAAGCAGCCCGACGGCAACGAATCCCAGCAAGCGCCCGCCGCCAGTGAGAGTCCAGTAGGAAATAATAGAAGCCAAAGCCAGAGCGCAGATACCAAAAAGACCCCAGCGTTTGGATTGGATGCAGAAGGAATCCATCAAGGATCCATTTCTCAAAACAATCGCCGGATCGCATGCGGCGGCCTCGGCTGCGGGTCGCCAGGCCGCGAGCAGAGACGAGCCGACGCCGACGACTAGAGCGAGAGCAATCTGATCGGGCTCGATGAAAATGCGGTCGATGGAGATCAGCGCATAGAGGGAGGAAATGGTCGTCCCCACGGGGGCCGCAAGGAGGGATGCTAGCGGCCCTGCGATTCCGATGCCCAAGAGGGTTCCGAGCAACCCTTCGGCAGCTCCCTCACCGAGAAAAAGACTCGTGACCTCAGTCTTGGTTGCACCGTTGGCACGAAGGATGCCGATCTCGTGTCGGCGACGCACGATTGATGAAGACAGACTATTATAAATCAAAAAGACACCGACCACCATGGATACTAAGCTGAGTGCGGTGAGGTTGAGTTGGAAGGCGGCCAGCATCACTTCGGTATCCGAGCCCCTGCGAGCGGGCGGGCCCACTATTGCATCCGGAGGTGCTATTTTTCGGAGTGCGGCGATGACGGGTTCCATCCGAAGCGGATCGGTGACTTGAATCTGAATGGAGGTTAAGCGCCCCTGCCGATCGAGGAGTTCTTGAGCCCAGCCGATATCCATCGCTGCCACTCTGGGGTCAGCCGTGACGAGCGCGTCGTCGGTTTTAAGCTCAAAGGAGGGGATGAGCGTGACGGATTTTCCTGCAGCGAGTACCCGAAGAGGTCCAGAAGCTAGGCGCGAAGAGGATACGGCAATGACGTTTGGTTCGCGCATCCATTTTTCAAGGTCTATGGATGCTCCACTCGGAGATTGAAGTTCAAACGCGCGCAAATTCCCGCCAGTGAAAGGATCGACGCCAAGGAGGCGAAAGTAATCGCCCGGAAATTCGGGGAGGGTGACGACCCCTTCCAACAAGGGCGTGGCTGCGATGACACCGTGTGTCGCGGCGACAAGCGGGAAGAGCGTTTCGGGTAAATCTCCACGTATTTCCAGGTGGGCTCGGCCGGCGACGAGGCCGACCGCATTGCGAAAGCTTTTTAAGGCCCCCCTATTGGCAATCTGGATGGATAAAAAGACGGCAATCCCGATCGCGATGCTGAGAATGTTGAGCGATGGCAGGAGAGGATGCCTGATCCATTGGCGAATGATCTGCCGCCAAAAGAGTGTGCCGAACCGAGGCGTCATTCCGGCACTTTGGCAGCGGCTTTGTGAAGAAGATTTTGGAGCCGCTTGACCGCTTGCGGCGAGGAGAATTTGCCGCCCTCCTTATTGTAAATATAGAAGGAATCCATCGCCACATCCATCTCGGTCGTGATGCGCGAAATCTCAATGCAGGCGTCGGCCACGCCCATAGCCCGGAGGAGATCGTAAAGCAAGCCGAGGCGATCGGGGGTCTGGATGTCAACCAGCGTGTAGGCGGGGTGTGAATCGTTATCGATCGTGATCCGGGTGGGGAGATCGAATTCTTGTGAAAGCCGGTAGGTCAGAAGTCGGGTGTCTTTGCTAATGAGGGGCGTGAAGTCGTATTCCTCGACACCGAGAGATTCGGCAAGGCGGCTTTCCACGGCTTGCATATCGCGGGGACTACTGACCGGTTGAAGGTTGGTGCTGGCTACGCGAAAGATATCCAGCGCCAGGCTGTCCGTGCGGGTATAAATGTCAGCACTCAGGATGTTGAGTTTCACGGAAAGGAACGCGCCGGCAATGCGCTCGAGGAGTCGTGGGCGGTCCCATCCGCAGACCCACACTTCTGTGTAGCCTTTCTCGGGCTTCGGAATCCAGCGGAAGGCGGGCGCAAGAGCAAGCGATTCGTCTGCATCGCGCCGCTCGAAAAACAATTGGAATAAATTGAGGTGCTCGGCAATTTCCTCTGGCTCGTAACTTAAGAAGTAACGGGCAGGCATGAACTGAAAATGGGCATCGCAGGCGTCTCGGAATTCCGGGCCGAGTTTTTTCATGGCAACGTCCCTTTGCTGAAGCCTGTCGCGGCGGCTTTGTTCCATGGCATCGACTCCACCCTCCAGGTATTGCTTGGTTCGGCGGTAGAGCATCCACACCAAACCCTCTTTCCAGTCCGACCAGTTCTGGTCGCTGGTACCCATGCCATCCGCGAGCGTCAGAAGCATGAGGGCGTCGAGGTTTTTTCGGTTTCCAATGATGCGGGCAAATTCCTCGGTGGTCGTGGGATCATCGAGGTTTCGCGTTTGCGACATTTTCGACATCAAGTAGTGCGAATCCACAAGCGTGATCAGCATGCGGCGGCGATCGGGGGTGAGTTGGAGGCGTCGGGCGACCTTGTGCGCCAAGAGAGCGCTGGCTTCTTCATGGTGGCGGGTGTTCGCGGATTTTCCCACATCGTGGAGGAGAATGGCGAGGTAGAGGATAGCCGGGTCCTCCAGTTTCTGAAAAATCTGACGATAACCGCGGAGTTTCGGTGAGTCCGCAAACAGAACGGCATCCAGCTTTTCGATGCAAACGAGCGTGTGTTCGTCCGCCGTGTATCGGTGGTAGAACTCGTGTTGAACAAGGCAGTCGAGATCACCGAATTCCGGGATGTATCGGCCGAGTACTCCAAGGTCATGCATCAGTCGAAGAGTGCGACCGACTTCTCCCTTGCGGGAAAGAATGGCGAGGAAAGTCTCGCGAGCCATGCTTGCATACTGGAATGTGCGGTCAATCAGGTGCAGGCGACGGGCGACGAGATCGGCGAGTTCGGGGTGGAACTCGAGTTGACGCACTTGGGCGTGGTGGAAGGCCCGCATCAAGCGATACGGGTCGTCATTGAATATATCACGGGACTCGGGCTCGATACGGCCGTTGCTGATGATGAAGCGGTCGAGTTTTTCGGGTTTCTGGCGAACACCGAAAAGTCGGAGAAGTCCGGAGCGGGCGGGCTGGGGGATGGCCTCCATTTTCCGCAAGGCGCTCTCGGTGACTAAATA